>NZ_JBANSP010000020.1:0-105924 GCF_037167145.1 Paenibacillus sp. YIM B09110
TTAGGCTTAGTGTTTGCGTAGCAAACACACCTCGTAAGATTAGGCTTAGTGTTTGCGTAGCAAACACACCTCGTAAGATTAGGCTTAGTGTTTGCTCAGCAAACACCTTTATTTCAATACGCGGAGCATCTGTACCACAGGTCGATTATCGCCTGCAAGCATAGCTTCGCTGCTGCGAAGCTGCGATGATCCATCTCCATCGAGGAAAATGCCTCCTGCAAGCTTGCCATCTCCGACCTTCTCGATGATCGCTTCACGAAACGCTGCAAGCGTCCCTTTCGTCTCACTGACAATTAAGTACAGTCTGCCTTGCGAATCGTATACAACCGCCGAACGCAGACGGTCATCATTCGGAAAAGGCGCATTCTCGGTGATTGCCCGCTCTTCCCAACCCGCATCGTCTCCGATGCTCATGCTAATGCCGCCCTGCGCCCAGAAGCGCGTATTATCCTTGACTTTCAGCTCAGAGGCTTTGCTTACGATTTGTATATTAAGTTCATCAAGCGCTCCGTTCCAGACGAGCGTGCCGCGTGCATACCTGACATTTTCCGACCCGTCGCCGTATTTCCCATGCGATCTTCCAACTGGCAAGGAGTCGACAACAGCTATGCTAAGCAATTGCTCGCCATAGAAGAATCCGCCGTTAATGCCCGTATATTCGGTTAAAGTCACATTGTTATGTATGAGCTCAGGTCGAACGTTCGATGGCTTTGTAGCCAAATAATGAATCTTCATTCCATTCGCGGCTTCGGCCATCTCATAAGCATATTGCGAAGCTTCATTCTTACCTACTTCAGCAGAAGGCTTGTCCGCACGCAGCGCGTAGATCATTAAAGCAAATAAAACACCGAGGACTATCAATATCGCCAGCATGATGCCGACTACCGCTAATGTCCTTTTTTTTCCCCCAACTTCTTCTGAAGCCTTATTTGTTACCATGTCTTAATCTCCTTGCATGCCATTATTTGAACCAGCCTTTCTTATTAAACCATGCAAACATCGATAAAGCGATCAGCAGCATAAAGCCGAGCAGCCCAAAATACCCCCAGCGCCAATCTAACTCCGGCATCCTATTAAAATTCATGCCATAAATGCCAGCCAAGAAAGTTAATGGCATAAATATTGTCGTAATGACCGTTAACGTCTTCATAATCGAATTCATTCGATTGGAATTGTACGAGATATAGCTATCGCGCAGATCGGCCGTCATTTCGCGGCAATTATCAAGCATCTCCGACAGCTTTAACAAATGATCGTAGATGTCGCGATAGAAGGCCAGGTGGTGGTTTAGACCCTCGATTCGATCACTATTAACCAAACGGTAGAGCAAATCCCTCATCGGTATTATCGTCTTGCGCAGTCGCAATAAACGTGACCGAATGCTGAATATGTCTGCAATTGCTCCATCGCCGGCAACCGTACCGCTGCTGAGATCCATATCGATGAGCAGCTCTTCGAGCTCCTGAACGGCTGGGAAATATTCATCCACCAGCTTGTCAATAACATGGTACGCCGCACAAATGTGACCGTATTGGCCTGGCTTCGGATTATGCATCAGCTTCAATCTAGCCGACTCGATCTCTTGCGATTGCCCTTGATGGTACGTTACTAGAAAACGGGGTCCGATGAACATATTCACTTCATCCACCATCGTCTTCGAACCGTTGAACGCATGCAGAATAAGGAAATGGATATCGTCAAAATGATCCATTTTCGGACGCTGCAACAAGTGGTAGCAATCCTCAATCGCAAGTGGATGAAATTTGAAATGCGTGCTCAGCAGCTTGCTTTCCTCTTCACTCGGCTGATCGAAATCGACCCAGTACCAGGCAAGCTCGGTCGACTCGCTTACTTCCTCCAACGTTAGATCCGTACACCATTTTTTATCTTTCGAAAAGCCTACAATGCGAATCAACTTGAAACCTCCTGCCGAACAAGATCAAACTCAAACTTACCTATAATCTATAAGCTCGTATTATTCTACCACATCCGTACGTAACAGATCATTCTGATTAACAATATCATATAGATAACCTGACGTCGTTTCAGACTCTTTCCGTAAGCGAATAGTACTTGCTTGCCAACCGTTGCTCGAATCGTTGCCGCTCCTCCATACTTCGCTCGATAGACCGGAATGCCGCTCTCTTCCTCAGCAAAATAATGAATTCGTCGTTATTTTCAATGATCCCCGTATATTGCGGATTTCGATAGAGATGCTCGAACCATTCAGACTCTCTCGCATATCGCTTGAGCTTCAGTAGATATCGTCTCTGACGATAACTTCCTCTCTTCTCGAACCGATCATTGAAAAACAACTCCAAAATCAATTCGAAAAGTCCTTCAACTAAAAATCCCATCGTTACGTTATTCCCCTTTCCGGCAATTGCGCCTGCTGAGAACATTAATCTATCTCTTCATTGTTAGACTTCTGTTGCGATTTCTTATACTCCCGATAACGCAAGATTGCGTTCAAGAAACTCACGATTCCCATCAGCATTATGCCATAGAAAGGGAGCGTTTGTTGAAAAGTAGGCGGCTTGATCCCGTTGCCGACAGGCCCTACCTTCGGCTGTGCGGCATCCCAATAGCCATACCATAAAACGACAATCGGCATAACAATAAAAAAAATCGCGCTAGCAATATGAAACGTATATCGATTCATAAGAACTCCTCCTCTTCACGGAAATGCGCAGTATCAACACCATATTACCTATACGCACCATAAAATTGGAGGTTTCTTCCTGATTTAAAAGTTAACGTGGAAATCCGACATTCCAACTAACCGACTACAGTCCTTGTGTTTTGTATGCCTCTACATATTTAACGTGGTTTATTACTTCGATTACACTTGACCATCCAAGCACTTTGCTTACAAAATCGTTTATCCTCAAGCCGGGCATATCGTACGACCGTTCCGTATTCGTTGTGCCAACCGCATCCATGATTAGGGTTACTTCATAACCTCTGTCAAAAGCAGCTATCGCCGTGAACATACAACAAAACTCCGTCTCGAAACCAACTAGAAACAGCTGCTTTACACCTAATTGATCTAGCGTCCGGGACAGCTCTGTTTGATAAAACGAGCTCGGTGTCGATTTCTCGATAACCACATCCGCATAGTCCTTTAACGAAGGATGCAGTTCGGAACCAACGGAGCTCCTACATAAAGGACTTTCCTCAGAAGCATCAATATGCCTCATGAAGATGACGGGATTGCCGCTAGCTTTGAAATCCTTAATGATATTCTCCATCCGTAACAACTCGTTTGTGAAATCACCTAATTCAACGATCCCGTTTTGCACGTCAATGACTAATAGCGCCTTCATTTATTCCACCGTCCTTTATTGTGATTAGAATTAAATTCTTGATTACAGCTCACATTTCCTTCCATAACGGTTCGATTGAACCTGCTTTAGAAATGAAAAAAATCCGCGCAACCGCGGATTTCATTTTTCCCTTACCTTTATTCCTCATGCTGCGTCCGGGTAGCTTCTAACACGGTCTCGTATACCGCTTCGCCAATTGCGCAACCGATCGTCGTCGCTACTCCAGCATAGGCATGAATCGCTTGCCAACTAGCTCGTTGGCTGACGCCAATGGCAATCGCATCGGTCGTCGTGCCCGTCGCAAGCTGGCCATTCGCCGTCTCCACAATACCAAGCTCATGCAGTGCCGCCGCTTTTGCTTCGGTTGCCGTAATAACCGCGTTGACCATTGCCGACTCGGTCATCTGTCCGTCAATGAGCAGTACAGTATTAATCGTACCAGGCTCATATGCCGAGAAGGTTTGGCGCGGCAACCCGGCCCGTGCTGCGTTGCGCGTGCCCGACGTCGTGATGCATAGCAGCTTAAACCGATCGCCTTCCAGCTCCTTCACAGACGCATGGGTCAGCTTCGCTGCAGTCAGCATGCCGATCGTATGCTCAGCCTTGCTTCCCCAACCTTCGCAACGGTGAACAAAGTCCGCGATCGGATCGTCACACCGATAATCAAGCGGCACCTTCCAGTTCACGATATGATCGGCCCAGGAGAAACCGCCTGGGTGAATGGCGCTGCTTAGCGCCTGAACCGGTTCTTGAAGTCTCGCTACGATTCGATCGTCCAGCAGCTCCAAACGCAATCCGCTCCAGATGAAAGAGTCGTAGACGGTGGAGTCGCTGCGAAACGGCTGACTCATGACCTCACCTGCGCTAAACAGTGTTTGAAAGCTGCCACGAGCGCTTCATTTTGGAATCTTCGTTTGACGGCTACTCGTACATACGTATGATCTAGCCCAGGGAATCGCGAAGCATCTCTAATGAGAACACCTTCCTTGCCCATGGCAAGCTGCAGCATGCTGGCACTTATTCGCAGCTGCTGCGGGATTCGAAGCAGCAAATAATTCGTTACGCCATCATTCACTTCGAAGCCAAGCTGCTGCAATTGCTGAACTAGCCATGGACGCTCTTCTGCAAGCCAGTTATGCGTTTGCTTGGCGAACTCCCGCTCTTCTAGAACCGCTTCACCGATCAGCTGTGCAAGTGAATTGACGCTCCAGGGCACTTGCAGGCGCTTCAATGCGCTAAGCGATTTCGGAATGCCGACGATATAGCCGAGCCGAATGCCCGGTATGGAATAAAACTTCGTCATCGACCGGATGACGAACAGACGTTCATTCACGGCCGCTTCCCGCACAAGGCTGAACTGCTCCTCCTCAGGGACAAAATCCATGAACGCTTCGTCAACAACGACGTAAGCGCCGCTGTCAAGCAATGCCTTAATGAGCTTTGGATCCACTAATTGACCTGTCGGATTATTCGGCGATCCTAACATATACAAGGAAGCGTTGCTGGCATCGATCGCATTGCCGACAGCTTCCGAATCGAGCCTGAATTGATTGTCGCCGGACAACGCGATTTCATAGATCGATCCGCCTATCTTGCGGACTGCATCCCCATATTCGTCGAAGCATGGAATAGCGAGAGCCGTTACCTGCGGATGAAGTGATCGAACGACGAGATCGATAAGCTCCGCCGCTCCGTTCCCGATTACGATGCTCTGCTCATCTATTCCGTGCAGCTGCGACAGCTTCTTCCGCAGGCCGCGAACAGCCGGATCGGGATAACGATCGATCAGCTCCGCGTATTGGGCAAGCACCCTCTTGACCGAAGGCGGCGGTCCTAACGGATTCATATTGGAACTGTAATCAAGAAATGATTCCGCTGCTCTGCCGAACGCTTCCTCCGCTGTATGCAGGTCACCGCCATGGCCGTATCTCTCCAGCATCCCTTTTGCCCCCTTTCCTACCACATCAGAATGTTAAAGTGCTTTACAACGATAAAAGGAAATCATTCAGATTGGCGATAAAAACTTCTTTGCTTCCGAAGGGAGTTTGCTACGCAAACTTGTAGGTCGCTCATCCTCGAAGTACTCCGATAAGAGTTTTCTCATGAAAATAAATAAGTCGAGCCTAATATAATTACTGCCATTAATAAAGTTGCAGCCTCTACCGCTTCATTCATTGCACCATATGTATCTCCCGTTAATCCTCCAAGCTTATTTGCTAGCCAAATAGCCAATGCGCCACCTGCAACCAACGTAGACAATAAGCAGGCTAACGTGATGAGGATGGACGTCTCAAACGAATTCTGACACGCAACAACGATGAGAAAGGTAATGAGACCGCCTATAAACAACGATAAGCCAGCCGCCGACTTTTTTACCCCTGCGAAGAGCGCTCCGATTCCTTCGCCTTGCCGCGCATTCGGCCAACCTGCTATCGCAATGGCCATCCATGCGCGTCCCCATATCGGCGAAGCAGCAATGAGCGGAAGCACAAGCTCAAATCGATCATCATCCCCTAGCAGTTCCGCCAGCAGCGATGCTTTGAGCAACAGCAGCAATACAGCAGCTAGCACTCCCATCGCACCAACGCGGCTATCCTTCATAATTTCCAGCATTCGCTCGCGCGAGCGGTGGCTGAGCACGCCATCGGCTGTATCCATCCATCCGTCCATATGAAGACCACCGCTAAGCGCCGTCCATAGTGCCAGCAGCAGTACCGCTGACGGCCAAGGAGGCAGAAAGAGCTGCAGAAGCCACGCAACTGCCGCAACAATGATTCCAATAAAAGCTCCCGCAATCGGAAAGTAGAGGACACTTCTCGTCAACACCGGGGGGATAAAGGGCACTTGTATGGGGATAGGAAACCGTGTCAGAAATTGAAAAGCCGCAACAAGCGCCTGCCCGTGCAGCTTCAGCTTATGAGCAGCCATGCTGTCATCACTCCTGCCAATATAATAACGCTGACACCGTACAGCAAGCGTATCGTCAGCACAATATCGCCTGGCTTCAATGGACGCAGCGGCCAGCCCATTCGCGCGCGTTCGCTGGTAACCCCGAAGTAGACATTCGTCCCGCCGAGCTCGACGCCTATTGCTCCGGCTGCAGCAGACTCCGGAATGCCGCTGTTCGGACTCGGGTGCCGGCGAGCGAAGACGAGCATCGCCTTCACGGCCCTAATTGCCTTCAGCTTAGGCAAGAGCAGCGCCGATAACGCCATCAAAACTCCCGTGAGCCGAGCAGGTATATAATTCAACACATCGTCAGTACGAGCCGAGCACCAGCCGAAATGCCGGTATTTATCGTTGCGATAGCCGACCATGGAATCGAGCGTATTCGCTGCGCGATAAAGCATAGCTAGCGGTGCGCCTCCCAACAAGGCAAATACGAGAGGCGACACTAGAGCATCGACCGTATTTTCGGCTACCGTCTCAATAGCGGCCCTGGACGCTTCGCCTTCATCCAACTGTGTCGTATCCCGCCCAACGATATAACCGACATATTTCCGAGCTTCATCCAATCTACCGGCGACTAACGGCTTATAGACAAGCATAGCCGCTTCCTTGAGCCCCTTTACTGCAATCGTTGTCGAGATGAACCATGCGCTAACTCCATAGCCGAGCCAAGGATGGATCGCATCGGCTACCTGTACAATGATCGCCATGATCAGCCAACTTGCGGCAAGAACGGCAACGGTTAACACGATACCGAGCATCTTGACCCTAGTTGGCCGATTGGAGTACCGCTCAGGCGCAAGCCATCGCTCCAGCAGCCGAATAAGACGGCCGATCCATATAACGGGGTGCGTCGGCCATTTCGGATCGCCGACGATCCAATCGATCACTATCGCCGCAGCAACCAGAGCAAGCAGCTCCGGCATGGAATAGAAGCTCATAGCTGCTCCCATCTGAACGCTATCGCTTTCAAATCAACCGGAATGCCTGCAGTTACGAGAAAGACGCGCTCGCACACTGCGGCAATACGCTGGTTCATCCGTCCGGCTTCGTCCCGAAACGCTCTGCCCAGCGGATATTCCGGCACGATACCGTCACCGACCTCATTCGTCACAATGATGAGCGGATAAGGATACCGCTCGATTGCAGCAACGAGCTTCGTTATCTCCTGCTCCAATCGTTGATCGCCGAGCTTTTCGTAATCGACGCGAAGCATCCAATTCGTCAGCCAAAGCGTCAAACAATCCAGCAGCAGCGCAGGAACGGTCTGTGTAGCATTCTGCTCGTATTCCCCGAATTCGATCCGTAGCTTATCGATAAGCTCCGCCGCTTCATACGGTTCTTCGAGCGTTCTCCATGCGTAGCCCGTGCCTTCACGGTCTTGCTGATGCCTCGCGATACGAATATTCATCTCTTCGTCATACGATTGGCAGGTCGCAATATAGACACCATGGTTGCCGGTTCTCATTGCATATTGCTCGGCGAAGCTGCTTTTGCCGCTGCGAGCGCCGCCCGTTACAAGTATAGACACTTCATTCACCTAACCTTTGGACACGCCGGCACTCTCGAATGTCGCCATCTCTTGCATCAGCTTCAGCGCAGCGTCTATGAAATGAAAGCTTAATACGGCGCCTGTTCCTTCGCCAAGACGCATCTCCAGCTGAATCATCGGCGACAAACCGATAGCTGCCAACAGCTTTATATGTCCTTGCTCGTGGGAAAGATGCGATGAAAGCATATACGGCTTCGTCTTCTCCGTGATCCGTGAAGCTACAAGCGCAGCTGCAGAAGAGATGAAGCCGTCGATCACGACAGGACAGCCGTTAGCCGCAGCTCCGATAATTACGCCAACCAAGCCGGCTATTTCAGCGCCTCCGACTTTGGCAAGCACATCAATCGGGTCGGTAGGATCCGGGTTATTAACCGCGATCGAACGTTTTACAACATCAATCTTGCGTGCTCTCGCCTCATCGTTAATGCCTGTTCCTCTTCCTACAGACTGCTCCGGCGAGAGACCCGTCAGCACGCTCGCGATTGCCGAGCTAGCCGTTGTATTGCCGATGCCCATCTCGCCCGTTGCGAACACCCGAACACCTGCCGCTGCCTGCTCATCGACGAGCTCGATACCTGCTGCTATCGCTTGAAGAGCTTGCTCTCTCGTCATTGCCGGCCCCTTCGCCATATTAGCCGTTCCACGAACGACTTTGCGGCTAACGAGCTTCGGATGTTCCAGATCGGCGTTGACGCCTATATCGACGCAGATCACATCCGCGCCGGCTTGCCGTGCGAGCACATTAACGGCAGCGCCGCCATTCAGAAAGTTGAGCACCATCTGCGGAGTCACTGCTGGAGGAAATGCGCTAACACCTTCCTCGCATACACCGTGATCGCCCGCCATAACAATGACCGTCTTGCGGGTCATATCCGGCCATAGCTGACCCGAAATACCAGCAAGCTGACAAGCAATGGCCTCCAGCTTGCCAAGACTGCCGGGAGGTTTCGTCAAGCTGTCCGAATGTTGCTGTGCCTGCTCTGCAGCTTTATGATCGAAGTCCCGTATGCGGGAGACCGCTGATTCCAGCGTATCCTGCCATTTGTTATTCATGTTCTTGCTCCCCTCTTAATTTCCGAAATCCGAATACATATCGTTACAACGTTGCACTAGGCTGCAGCATAATTTGCGGCATGCCCGTTACCGGATGCGGCACGATAGCTGTTGTTGTTTCATATACCTTTTCAATTAACAACGTTGTCAGCACTTCCTTAGGCGTTCCGAGGGCAGCAATCTTACCTTCATGCAGGACGACTAGCTCATCGCAATATAACGAAGCCAAGTTAAGATCATGCAATACGGCAATGACGGTTAAACCCCGCTCCCGCTGCCAAGACCTTACGGTATCCAGCAATTGCACTTGATACCCGATATCCAAATAAGTTGTCGGCTCATCAAGCAATATGATCGACGGTTCTTGCACCATCAGCTTCGCAAGCGCAACACGTTGCCGTTCTCCGCCGCTTAGTTGGTCCATCCTGCGTTCCTGCAGTTCAGTCAGACCCATAGCCTTGAGCGCCTCATCGATGATCTCCGCCGGATCACTCTCTTCATTGCCAAGCCAACTCTGATACGGATAACGCCCCATGCCAACGACCTCGCGTACCGTAAACCCGACCGGGGGCAATCCGCCCTGCTGCAATACGGCCATCTTACGCGCCAATGTTTTGCGCGGCAACGATACGATTGGCTCGCCTGCCAGCAGCACTTCGCCTTTCGCTGCCTTATCAACGCCGGACAGCAGATGAAGCAGCGTTGACTTGCCAACCCCGTTAGGCCCTATAATGCCATAGATCTTGCCTTCCGTGAATGAGCAGTCGAGCTCATGTAGCACCGTTCGGCCTTGAATCGTCTGTACAATTCCTTTTGCCTCCAAGATAGCTATAGCTGACCGCCTCCATTCATCTTGCGCCGATGGAGCAGATAGGCAAAGAACGGCGCGCCTATCAGCGCCGTCACGACGCCTAGCGGAATTTCCCGAGGGCTAAGCGCATTCCGCGCGAGCGTATCCGCCCACAAGACGAATATGCCGCCTCCAATGGCCGCAAGCGGCGTAATCAGCCTATAATCCGGCCCCACGAGCAAGCGGATCAAGTGGGGTACTACGAGCCCGACGAAGCCGATAACGCCTGATACGGATACGGCAGCTGCCGTAAGCAGCGTAGATGCGATCAGCACGATCAGCTTCGTTCGCTCCACGCGAACGCCGGCATGGGCTGCGTGGCGTTCGCCTAGAACGAATAAATTAAGCGATTGGCTATAAAGAATCAGAATGGGGAATCCGATGACAAGAAACGGAATGAGCATATATACATTGTCCCAGTTGCGCATCGCAAGCGAACCCATTAGCCAGAACAGAATTTGATTGACGACCCCTTCAGACAGCGACACCATAAACGATACGAAAGCGCCCAAAAAGGCTTGAATGATGACACCGGATAAAATAAGCGTTTCAATATGCATCGCCCCTTTGCTTCGCGATAGCCAGAATACGCCAAACAACGTGATGCTTCCCGTCAGGAAGGCCACGAGAGGAATCGTCCACATGCCTAGCGCCATCTGGAGTCCGAATAAAATAATAAAGGCAGCGCCTACCGAGCTTCCCGAGGCGACGCCTAACGTATACGGATCGGCAAGCGGATTGCGCAGCACGCCTTGGAAACCTGTGCCGGCAAGCGCCAGGCAAGCGCCTACGAGGACGGCAAGCAGAACGCGGGACAGCCTTACCTGCGTAACAATGGCTACCTCGCCTTTGGTGTAGAGATCTTCGCCGCCCTTCACCCACGGAAGCTCATGAATAAGAATGCCCCATACCTTGCTCACCGTGAGACCCGACGTACCAATAGAAAGACTTATGATCATAGAAACGGCAAGAAGGAGCAAAGCTGCTCCTCCATAAATGATACCTTTATGTTTCATCGCTTATTTGACGAGATCCGGGTGAATAACCTTCGCAAGCTCAAGCAAGCCATCGGCGAGACGCGGACCTACACGTACGAGCGGGTCTTCCGTCACGGCGAACATTTGCTTGTTCTTTACTGCATCGATAACTTCCCAACCAGGACGGCTCTCAATGCCGGCTACAATCGGATTCGGCTCCTCCTTCCACGCTGGATACACAATCAGTTGCGGATTTTTGGCAACGACCTCTTCCGCGTTCACCTCGAACCACCCTTGACTTCCGGCTGCCACATTCGTTCCGCCAGCTAGCGTCAGAAGCTCATCGAGGAAAGTGCCAGAGCCCACCGTCCAGCCTGGCGAGAATTCCAAATACACATTTTTCTTCTCCGCGTCTTTCACTGCGTCCGTTACTTGCTGCTTCACTTGAATCATATGGTCAGCAACTGCGGCAGCTTCCGCTTGTCTATTCATAATTTTACCTAAAGTATCGATTTTGGCAACTACTGCATCATAAGTTAGCGGATCCGTTGCATATACAGGGATATTAAGCTCGCGAAGCTGCTTAATCGCATCCGCGTTCATCGAGGATGAAGCAACGACCAGATCCGGATTGAGACCCGTAACTACCTCTATATTCGTCGTCATATCGCCTACCAGCTGCTTAGCTACTGCCGCTTCCGGATAGTTGCTGTAACTGTCCACGCCAACGACCTGCTCACCGGATCCGATCGCATAAATCGTTTCCGTCTCGCTTGGCGCCAGCGAAACGATCTTCGTCGGTGCTTGCGCGAATGTAATTTCCGTTCCCGTATCGTCCTTCACCGTAAGCGGATATTCCGTAGTTGCTGCGCTTTCCTGTTCGTTGTCAGGCGCGTTCGTCGGTGCTTCCGTTGCAGCATTCGATGGCTGATTCGATGCTTGCCCCTCATTATTAGTGTTCGCTCCGCAAGCAGTCATGATGACGAGCATCATCGCCAGCAGCAGCCCAATCCAAGCTTTGTTCATCTTATTCATTAATTAACACACTCCTATACGTTCTATTTATCTAGCAAATCGTCCTAACTCGTTACAGCTGTTTTTCTAATCAAAAAAAGCATTTCCGACGTCTTGTCAGAAATGCTGCGCGAATACCGTTTCCAAAGCGGCAAGTAGCTACTACTCGTGTGCAACACCTCCTAGTTCCTCGTAGGATTCAGCGTTAATAAGCAGGCAGGTCTCCTGACTTGGAATATATGCCAATCGGCGTCTTCCCGAGCGTCTAAGCTCAGTGACAGTATGCCGCGGCATCGGCCATGCAACGAGAGCAGTCGCTCTCCGGCCATTCCTTACAGTGGCGGGTCCGCGCCGGATTCTCACCGGCTTCCCTATTAAGTCGGAGCGGTTGTTCGAGCAGCATTCGCGCTGCACATATAGACCGTCTCGACACCTAGTTATTTTCTATGAAATTGTCAGATGTAACTATACACATCTTCTATTCTTTTGTCTATCCCTATAGCCAAAGTCAGACTATTGTTGAATGCGCCTGCGTTCTTTCATCCCCTTGCGGAGCATAGGTAACTAAAGACGCTGTTTAATTGGTTTGGTGCTTACAAAAAAAGATACAGAAAGGTGCGCTTAATATGAACTCTGAGGAATCGATACTAACGACCCGAGCACGATCGCCGCTTCTTAAGTGGACGCTATCCGTGCTTGCCGCTGCCGTCATCATCACCGCTGCGTTCGCGTGGCTGCAAACGACGGAAGCTGCCCCTCCTGCCGTCACGGAGCATTCCTTCGAAGAAGGCTCATTGACGTGGGAGATCGGCCGCTATCCGGCCAAAGTGCTCGATCTGAATGATTTTCGCCTCAGTCTTAGAAATTCCGAGGGAGCGCCATTACGGAACGCTAAGTTATCCATCGTGTTAGATATGATCGGAATGAACTGCGGCAATTACAGCTTCAAGTTAACCGAGACCGCTCCCGGCGTCTACGAGGGCGAAGGCATGCCGTTGATGGCTGGAACGTGGAAAGCGACGTTGACGCTGGATACGGCGGATGGCAGCTATCTCCTTGCAAGGCGGCTCTCTGCCGTCCACTGATAATCGTTACCATAACCACGGCGAAATGCTCGGAATGACGCCGTTCACGGCCAAGCCCCGCATAATGGACAATAGCCCTACAGCAATTGCCGTTATTACGCCTGCCTTGCGCATGAATCTTCGCCAGCGTCTGCCGGCAAAAGCAGCGATAGAAGCCGCAGCGGCTAAGGCCGGGAACGTAGAAAGTCCGAAGATAGCCATAATGGCCGCGCCTTCCAATGGCGAGCCGCTGGCCGCAGCGTTCATCTGCATCGCATAGGTCAAGCCGCAAGGCAGGAAGCCGAAAGCAATGCCCGTCGCAAGCAAATGCGTAGTTTCGCTGGCAGGTGACTGCCCTGTTCTGCCGACCAACCGCTTATGCAGCATAGCAGACAGCTTGCCCATAAGCGGCAGTTGGAATCTGCGCCATAGCCACAACAAGACGAAGCAGCCGCCTACGATTGAAGCAATGCCTTGAATGCCCGCAAGCTTGCCGGCGAGATCGACGAATGAGCCAACTGCGCCCATAACAGCGCCAAGCACCGTATAAGACGTAATGCGACCTGCGTTATACAGCAGCATCGAACGTCTGGCTGACACTGTCGATTGAAGCGATACGGTCGACACGATGCCTCCGCACATGCCGATGCAATGCGGTGCGCTGAACAAGCCTGTCAGCACGATTAAGCCGATCAGATTCCACGTGAGCGTCATCGACGTCTTCGTTCCTCGCGCTTAATTTGGCCGCCTAGCCGAAGCGCGTTGCCGACGACCGATACGGAGCTCAGCGCCATCGCCGTTCCGGCCATCCATGGCTTAAGCATGCCGAGCGCCGCGAACGGAATGATAATGCCGTTATAGAGGAAGGCGAAAGCGAGATTTTGCCGCACGTTGCGAAGCGTTAATCTGCTGATTCGAATGGCTCCTGGAATGGCAAGCAATCTTGAATTAAGCAGCGACAGAT
Organism: Paenibacillus sp. YIM B09110; assembly: GCF_037167145.1. Taxonomy (NCBI): domain Bacteria; kingdom Bacillati; phylum Bacillota; class Bacilli; order Caryophanales; family Paenibacillaceae; genus Paenibacillus; species Paenibacillus sp. YIM B09110. Next base: position 13,750 of record NZ_JBANSP010000020.1, read on the forward strand.
GTCCGGCTGCGAGCGCCGCATCCGTGCCGTTGCCCATCGCGATGCCGACATCGGAGGATGCGAGCGCCGGTGCGTCATTCCAGCCGTCTCCGGCCATAGCAACTCGCTTGCCCCGATCTTTCAGCCGCTCGACAAGCGACTGCTTAGCTTCGGGCAGCATGGACGCGTGCACCTCCGTGATCCCTGCTGCCTTTGCCGCAGCCCGGGCAGGCGCTTCCCGATCTCCCGTCGCGAGCAGAATCGATACGCCAAGCGATCGTAAGTCCCTTACGACCGATCTGGCATCGGATTTCACCGAATCAATAAGGGCAATCATCGCTACGCATTCATTATTAATAGCGATGAACAGCACCGTTTCCCCCTCGGCTTCCTTGCTCTTCGCGAACTTCTCGCCCTCTTCGCTGACCAGCCAGCCCCGCGACTTCGCAAAGCCCGCATTGCCGACGCCGACCTGCTGCTTGTTGACCATGGCAACAACTCCGCCGCCGGGCGTATACACTTGGCTCTCGGGCATAGGTATGACAAGACCTGTCTTCGCCGCTTCTTGCCGGATTGCAGCCGCGAGCGGGTGCGAAGATGCCGATTCCGCGGCTGCTGCAAGACGGAGCGCCGAAGTGCGGCTGCCCTTGAGAGGTTGGAGCGCGCTTACTCTCGGCTTGCCTTCGGTCAATGTACCCGTCTTGTCGAATATGACGGTATCGATTAACGCAAGACGCTCTAGAGCTCCTGCTTCCTTGGCGACGATGCCTTGCTTCGCCAGACGGCCCGAGGCCAGCACGAGCGAGATCGGAGCAGCCAGCCCGAGCGCACACGGACAAGCAGCCAGCATAACGGCGATGGAGCTGACGAACGCCCGGCTCCAATTGCCTGGATCTAGCACAGCGCTCCATAGGATGAAGGTAAGTGCAGCTAGCAGCAGCATTAGCGGTACGAACCAGCCTGCGGCCGCATCCACATTGCGTTGGATCGACGACTTGGACCGCTGTGCTTGCCTGACAAGCTCGCCGATTCGGCTCAGCAGCGTATCATGGCCAGCAGCCTTCGTCCATATGCGGAGCTTTCCGCCGACATTGCGCGTGCCTGCCCAGATAGAATCGCCCTCACGTTTCACAACGGGTGAACTCTCCCCTGTCAACAGCGCTTCATCGGCTGATGAGTCTCCCGAGATAACCGTACCGTCAACCGGCACAAGCTCGCCAGCCTCGACGATAACCGTATCGCCCGCACGCACGAACTCCGTGCGAAGCTGCGTCACTTGACCGGCACGCTCAACGGCAGCCGACTGGCTTTGAAGGGTGGCATAGCCGGCTGTATTGAGGTTCGCTTTTAACGAAGCGGAAGCCTCGATATATTTGCCAAGCAATACAGCGGTAATGACAACAGCAGACGTCTCGAAATAGAGCGCCGGCATCTCTGCCCCAAAACCCGAACCGTTTAACAGATCCTGTTGGAACACGATGTAATGGCTGTACAGATAAGCTGCGGTCGTACCTACTGCAACGAGCACGTCCATATTGGCGCTCTTCTGCCTAAGCGCATAATAAGCGCCGAAGTAGAAGGGCATGCCAATTACGAATTGAAGCACCGTCGCTAGCACTAGCTGCAGCCATGGCAATGTCAGCCATGCAGGGATATAAGCGGCAAGCGGCGATAAGATTGGCAGATGGTGAACCATAGTAAGCAGCAGAGGCAGTGTCAGCAGGAGCGAGACGATTAACCGAAGCTTTAATATCGCATGCTCCTTGCGCAAGCCTGTATCGCCATGCTCGCTTAATGAAGCCGTGAAGCCAAGCTGACTTACGCGCTCAGCGATTTGCTCGGGACTTACCCGCTCTGGCGAGAATTGCACCCAAGCGGTGCGCAGCGGGAAGCTTACAGCCGCTTCATGGACGCCTTCCATCTTCCCTACCGACTTCTCTATTCGTGCCGCGCAAGCGGAGCAGCTCATTCCCTGCACGGCAAAATCGATCATCATTCCGTTATCCCGCGAATTCATTGAACCCGCCTCCTTCCATTCCGCATTAAACGACCGATGCCTGTACCCATCTGGGTTCATTTATATGTGGGACCAGTCGATTGCATGAATGGAATGTGAGGTTACATGCTTTCGGGAGCAGGCAAGCCGAGAATGTCGAGCGCCTCGCCAAGCGTCTGCTTGTAACGTTGCGTAAGCCATAAGCGCAGCTGGCGCTGAGCAGGCGGCGCCTTCAATATTGGACATGCCGCATAAAAATGATTAAACAACGTTGCCAGCTCATAGGTGTAATTGCAGATGATGTTCGGCGCAAGCTCGAGCTCCGCCGCCTGCAATACCTCGGGCCAGTAGCATAGCTGCCTGAGAACGGCATGCTCCTGCTTTTCAAGCGAATGCTCGAACTGGACCTCCGACACATGAATGCCTGTTTGCTCGGCTTTCGCCATAATGCTGCACGCCCGAGCGTAGGCATAAAGCAAATACACGCCTGTATTGCCCGATATTTCCGTCGCCTGCTCCAGATCGAACACAATCTCTGTCTGCAGATGGAAGCGAAGCAAGTAGTAACGAATGGAAGCAGCCGCTATTGTTCGGCTCGTAAGACCTTGCTTTCTTGAACGCTTGGCATCGATAATGCCCTCCATTCTGTCGAGCAGTTCCGATACTTTAATCCCGATTCCTTGGCGGCCGGACATCGGATAGGCATGTTTGCCAGCTGTGGTGTCTACGCCTAGTCCGGCAGCTGTAGAAGGGCTTAATGATACGACCCCATAGCTGACATGCTTAAGCTGCTCGGCTTGACTTGTATAACCTAACGCTAACAGCGCTTGCTTCACCATGGCCTGCGGATACTGCTGCCTCTGGTCGATCACATTAATAACGGCATCTGCCTTGCCGATCTTCTTCCTCACGCCTCCTGCTTGCGTAGACCATAGACGGCTGCCGAACTTGCGATAACGAAAATCTTTGTCCAGCAAGCCGAACTTCCACAGATGATAAGCGATATCCTTAGCCGTATACGTCAAAATTCCATTCGAGCGAACAAGCACCTTATCTGCTTGATGTTCGCCTTGCTGCTGCTCGGATTGTTCGGCTTCTAAAGGCTCCGAGAGGTTGTCAGATTCATGTGCCGGCTGCCCGCTTCCAAGCACCCAACAGCCCGCAAGCTTCCCCTGCTGCTCCTGTCGGAAGACGTTCGTCTGCTGCAGCAGCTCGAAGGTGCGCTCCCAGAAACCTCCGCTAACGATACTGCTTTCCCATACGAGCACATCGTAATCGATCCCGAACCGCTTCATCTCCTCGACATGTTCGCCAACGATGCGCTCTGCGATAAGCAGCCCCATCCAAGCGATGTTGTTGCCCCCTTCTTCCAAGTGAGCAAGTACGCGTGATCGCTCTAGCAGCAATTCGGGCTGTTCTTTATACGCTTGATTTACCTTCGCATATGTCTCCCAACAAAAATCGCCGAATCTCGTATGCGACTGAGTAGTTGATGTGTTCAGAATGCCTACGACCGTATCCGCTAATTGATTGCCAAGATCGTCGATGTAATTATGCACCTCTACAGCATGACCGGCTTGCTTCAGCAGTCTTGCCAGTGTATCCCCGATACAGGAATTTCTTAAATGTCCGATATGGGCAGACTTGTTCGGGTTAATCGACGTATGTTCGATGAGTACCTTGTGCTTAAGCTTTTGCTGCTTCTTAGCTTTTATTGCTTCTTCTCCATCCTCATCTTGCTTCGCCCACTGCTCCCAATTGACATAAAAATTGATAAAGCCTGGCGGAGCGATATCGATGGTCGCGAACAGCTGATGAATACCGTTATTAGCTTGCAGCTTTTCTTTAACCTGGGCTGCAATAATGAGCGGAGCACGCTTCAGATGCTTCGCCAGTTGCATAGCTATGCCGCTGCTGAACTCGCCGTTTGCCTCATTAGCCGGATGTTCCACTACGATATTGACTTTATCCTGAAGCGCCAACACTTCTTCCGTTGCGATCTGATTTACGGCATTAGTTAATGCGGTTAATAGTTGTTCTTTCAACACTTTATATTCCTCCTCCTAGTTATCGCCAAATCGAGTCCGAACGCCAAAAAAGCCCTCGTCTCCTATAATAAAGAGACGAGAGCTTGCTGATTCCCGCGGTACCACTCTAAGTATCGAACCTGCAATGAGGTTCAATCACTCGATTTGATAACGGTCATTGACCGGATTTGTCTACTCCAATAGCCGCCTTTGCATTGACATTGACTGCGCGGAATCGTTTCGACAAACCATTTCCCGGGCCCGCTTCATCTTAGACATCCGTACCGGCTTCCACTGTCCCGGCTCGCTGCGACTATCCGTCCTAAGATTACTGTCCCGTTCGTTAATGTTAGATTTGTGAAAATTCTGAATATATCTTAAACGTATTTATACACGATGCCGCTCAGCATTGTCAAGGGGGGATAACAAATAGCGGCACTAAGCTAAGAAGCCTAGTGCCGCCATATTCCTCATTATGCGATTATTCGCCGGTTACAACTTCGCCGTTCCAAGCAAGCATACCGCCCGACACGTTAATAACGGTGTGGCCCAGCGCGCCCAAATAGTCGCATGCTTTGCCGCTTCGTCCGCCGCTGCGGCAGATGATGACGATCTCCATCTCTTCCTGTGGGAACTCGTCTACTCGCTGAACGATTTCCGATAACGGAATGTTGCGTGCCTCTTTAATATGACCGGCTTCCCATTCATCGACTTCGCGAACGTCAATCAAATTGATAGACTCGCCGTTTTTAATTTTTTGTTCCAGTTCCTGCGTCGTCAGTTCTTGAGCCATATAGACATCTCCTTCAAGCGTAGCTGCTTATTATAGTCGTTGATATGAATTGTATCGCGTCCTATCGCTCGTGTCCATATGAAGGAGAACGGTTTGCTATCGGAAGCCATATCTGCGGCTATCTCCTCTTTTTGTTTTTGGCAGCAAGCAGACGGTTGATCGTTCCGTCCGTTGCATTATCCTGCTCTATCCGGGCAGCGCTCGGGCCGGGTTGATTCGTGTTCGTCACAGATGCAGCCGCATTCGCTGAAGGTGACCATTCACTCGGCTTTGTTCGATTGTCGCTCTCTTTGGATGGAGCTATTCCAGACACGCCGCCGTAGAAGCGGCTTGCTTCGGCAGTCCTTCTCTTTAGCCTTGATACCGCATTGGTTGACTCTAAAACTTCATTCGTATGACTGCTATTACGTCCATTGCGTTGCCTTAACAAAATTCCCGTCCATTCGAGCATCCGTCCGTAAGGCAATGACAGCCTTCGCAGAGCGATGTCCAGCAACCAAAGGAGCAAAGCGGCGACGAGCAGTTTATTCGTCAACTCGATCGGCTTGCGAGCCTCCAGCGGTTTGAAATCAAATACCGATTGAGGATCGTCCAACAGCAATTTGCGCCCGCCGGTCGTGGCGGCGATCTGAGCCATCGTCTCAGGACCGTCCGTGTTCGATAATCGGTATTCAGGCGAATAAGGAATGACGAAAGCCGATGTCGTACCGCCTTCAATTGCGTTTCCGTTCGACTTCTGTCCGATTTGAGCCAAATAAACGCCAGGTTCTGTCGCAGGCAAGGTCGTTTCATACTCTCCCGGCCCGATCGGCATTAAGCGGCGAACGGAATAGCGGCCTGATTCGTCCTCAATCCCCGCGGACAGCGCATTGTCGAATGAGCCCGCATCAGCTTCTGAGCGTACCTTCAAAGTTGCTTGGCCGCCGTCTTGCTCGGTCGTTATCGAATACGGATTGTTCACAAACTGAGGGAACGTCCACTTCACCCATTCGGTAAGCACGGTTGGAAATGCAGGCCACTGCACCCATTCGCGTGCCCACTTGCCCGTAACGTCGCTTGTCCATGCGACAGAACGTCCAGAACCATATTGCCAGCGGGCTAGCAGTGGATCGCCATCCGGCGTCAATAGAGCGACTTCCGCCGCTTCTTTCGCTGTTGCGGCGATATAAGCGTTAATCTTTGGCACGCCGCCGTTCCACAGCTTCCCCCAATCAGCAGCCCTAGCGACTGCTGGCGTAAACGACTGCTCCACAATATAAGTACGAGACATCATTACCGTCTCGCGACTGAAGATGGCAGGAAGCGTGCTTTGGTCTTTGGTGAAGTAAAACCGCCCTTTGGCGGCCTTCGCCAACCGTTCCAGCAACGCTTGATCTGCTCCATCGCCTACTGCGACCGTAGAGAGCGTCATTTGGTCCTCTACAATAGCATCGGTTAACGCCTCATAACCAGGATTCGTCGCCGACTGACCGTCCGTGAGCAAAATCATATGCTTGCGCTGCGCATCCACTTCCAGAAGCCCTTTATAGCCGGCTTGGAGCGCATTATAGATTTCGGTGCCTCCTTCGGATTGAATCCCTTGAATACGTTCAATAATCGAATCGCGGTTCGACAGCTTCTCAGGCTCCACCACCCACCATGGTGCGGAATCGAATGCAATAACCCCTACCGTATCTACGTCTCTCATCAGCTCGATCGTCCTGATTGCCGCTTCCTTCGCCAGCTCCAGCTTGCCGTCCGACATACTTCCGGAGCGGTCGATCACGAGCACGAGACCTAGAGAAGGTATCTGGCGTTTGCCTTGCAAATCCATATAAACGGGCAGCGCCCGCTCGACCGGCGTCTTGAAATAACCGCCTAAGCCGAAGCTGTCTTCTCCGCCGAGCATGACGAGACCGACACCGTAATCGCTGACGGCTTTCCCCAGCCATTCCATCGGCTTCTCCGCAATTCGAGTAGCTGGCACATTGTTCAAAATAATACTGTCGTAGCTTGCATACTCTGCCAGCTCAACAGAAAGCTGCTCCGGCATAATCGTCGTATGTCCGATGAATGAAGCAGACAGCGCGGCTTCTACATTGGCCGACGATTGCGGCTGTCCTTCTACAATCAATACATGCGGCGGTCCCGCAACCCGGCTGAAGGCGTATGCCGTATTATTTGCAGCCTGCTCATCACTAGTCGTATACAATTCGGCTCTGAAGCGGTGATAGCCTGGTTCAACTGCAATACTGTTCAGTACGAAACGATTATCGCCTTTCTCCAGTTGCACCTGCGTGACCGATATTTCCTCGTTGTCAGCGAATAAGCGCAGCTCAGCTTGCTGAGATGCCGTACTCGATACCGAAATCTCGAACGGGAAGGTTTCCCCTTGGGTAAGCGTGGCAGGCACATCAAGCGATTCGATTGCAGCGTCATTAATAGACTCTGTATTGATCTCAACAACATCAACGGCAATCCCCGCGCCTGCAAGCAATCTCGCTTGACGCCTCACATCGCCTGCATTTTCCGCCCCATCGGAGAGCAGAACCACTCTCCCTCCACCTTCCTTCTGGAGCATTGCGGCAGCTAGCTGCAAGCCCCCGGAAAGATCGGTGAACCGATTATTAACCGTTGTTCGGAAGGCGAAGTCAGCAGAATCATCGAGGAGCTCGTCCGATATCGTCCTTTCGACAGCTGCATTCAGTCCCACCGATACGACGCCTGCCTTATCGTCCTCGTTTCTGGCAGCCCATGCGCCTGTGATCCATTCACCGATACGCTCATCGGCCTGCATACTGGCAGAACGGTCGGACACGAAGACAACGCTTCGCTGCTGATTAATAACGTAAGGTTGTACTTGTGCTATGACGGCAATGAGCAACAGCGTAATCATACCTCTTATTGTAATCGCCGCTGCCTTGCGACCGCCCTTCAATCGAATCGTGGAACGTATAATCCAGATCATATACAGCAGCCAAGGCAGGAGCAGCAGAAGTGCCCAAGGCGTTTCAGCTTGAATGCCCACGTCGGTACACCTCCCATTCCGCAGCCATCAAGAACAGCAACAGCGCTGCAGCCCACACAACAAGAGATAGAGCCGTTTCATTCGTCTGGTGCGCGACAGCTTGATTAGGTTCATTCGCTTGGTTCGTTTGGGTGAGTCGGAGCTCAGGCGATGATTCAGGTGAAGACGCGAGTTCTGCGGCATCCGCATAAACGGCAAGCATACGGCTCCCGACTATCTCTCCTTCGGCATCGACTTCAACCAGCCGATAGAGGCCTGGCACGGAAGGCGCTTCATAGATGTCCTTAGCCTGTCGTTGTAGCTTGACAGGACTGTTTCCAGCCGATTGCTCAGCCTTCAGGCTGTTGTCCAGCAGTTCCATGGTTTCCCATTGCGCAATGCTTGCATTCGAATGAAGAGATAGTTCCATAAGCTGATCAGCCGAGGTTATGCCAAGCTCAAGCTGCGAGCCTCCGCTCATCCACTCGGCCGCTTGAACGATCAGCACTGGAAACTCGGATCTGAGCGGCAGATCGGTATCTTGAAGGTTAAAGGTGAACCTCAGCTTCGGCTTACCTCCCGCATCTCCAGCATAGATTGCTGGTATGCCGCCATAGGTCAATACCGGCTTCCCCCAGCCAAGCTCCTCTGCCGGCGGCTTAAAAAGCCTTCCAATATGCGTGTCAGCGAACGTTATGTAGGAGGTTACCGGATGCTCTTGAACGACCGTTTGTGCGTTTGAAGGGACTGCGCTCTGCCCATCCTCCTCCTTTGGATGGTCAATTAACCAAAGCGGCTTCGCTTCCAGCAGCGATGCCCAGCCAGGCTCGTCATATAGACGCGGATCGTTGCCATCAAGTACGATCCAATCTATATTTCGGGAGATTTCTCCGCTCGGAACAACGCTATCAGGACTGACTCTAACCGTCTGAATGCCTGCCAGCTGCAGCGCCTTCTCCAGAAATAGATTGCCATCCGTTACGAGAAGCGCTTCCTTTACACGCGGCGTATCAGGGAATTGATAGGCGCTATTATCGATCGATATAGCGTCCGTCGAATGACGAAGCTCGGCTTTATAATAAGAGGCTGCCGGCAAACCTGACAACTGTACGCTCTCCCATTCACCCGCAGCTATATCGACGGATCTCTCGGCGGCAAGCGTCAACTTGCCTTGAGCATCCTGAGCCCAAATGTCGAGCTGTGCTTTCCGTGCAGTCTGACTGTCATTATTGATCGTGACGACCGCTGAATAACTCCCATCATTGTTCGCATCAGCCTTGATCCCGAAATATAAAATCGCTTGATTATTACGCTGCTCTGGATTTCCAGTAATGTTCATCGACACCGCATGATCCAGCTGTATCGCATTTGCCTCCGCCGCGTCTGGCCATAATCCGTCAGTGAAGATGGCCATCTCACCGTCCCGCTCATCCAGCAGCAAGGAATGTGCTAGCGACAATGCAGCTGAATTGTCAGTCCTGCCATAGACAGGCCCAATCGACTGGAGCTTCTCCTTCAATGCTCCGTGATCTTGCGTACGCGACAGCAGCACTTCCGGCTGTTGTCCCGTCACAACCAACGTAATCGGCCGATTGGCAGGCTGGCCCGACAGCCATTGCTCCGCTTCGGATACGGCCTGTTCCAGCTTGGTTCCGTTCCCGTCTCCATTGTCAGCCGAGCGGGCCGTCATGGACGCTGATCGATCGATGACGATGACTGCATGCCCGCTAGCTGTAGATGGTCTCATAATAACCGGCTGCATAAGCGCAACAATGAGCAGCAGCGCTGCCAACAATTGCAGGAGCAGCAGCAGTCTGCTCCTCAGCTTTTGCCAAGGCCTGTTCGCTTCCTGTTCGTTCAGCACTCTGCGCCACAGCATATGACTTGCGATTTCCTGCTCTAAGTACGTTCTCTTCAAAATATACATAGCCGCAATCAACGGCAACAGAATCGCAAACCATGCCGACGGAAGCGACAAAAACTGCATATTGGACCTCCTCTCCGAAGCCGTTGCACGGGCTTAAGATTAATTAAGACTTGCCCGCTAGTGTCTGTTCAGGCAGCAAAATATGATGGATCGTGTCATTGAGTGAAATACCTGTATTTACGAATACATAGATTACTCCCCGTTCGGCGCAAAGGTACTTCAATTGCTCTATGTATTCCGATACAGCTTTGCGATAGTCGGAGAGAAGCCTGTGACCGACCGCTATATCTTTGCCTGTCTTGAGCTCGCTGTCTATGAGCTTAAGCTCTCCGCTTAGCTCCGGGTCCAGCTCGGCAGGCGATAACAGATGGCATAGAACAACCTGCTGCTTCGCCGCTTGAAGCGATACGATCGCCGCTTCGATTCCTTCTTCGAACATCGCATCGGTCAATAGCCAGGATACGCCGCTTCGGCGTGGAAGTACTCCAGGCGCCTGAAACACCGCAGAAAGATCAAGAGCAGACAAATCGCTCTCGGATGATTGCCCGTAATCGATGCTACGCGTTGCGTCCGCAATGAACTGGAACCATTTTGGCGATGAGGCTCTGCCGTGCACGGGCGGAAGCTCCTGCACGATGCGGTCAGCGAACAGCTTCATAGCTACTCGATCATCGCCGCATAGCGCGGCATAACCTACGCTCGCCGCGAGCCTTAAAGCGTACTGCAGCTTGTTCGTTTCCTGCGCGCCGAACGACATCGAACGCGAAACATCGACATACATATGGACGATTAATTCTTGCTCGTCCCAATATTGACGGACATACGCTCGCCTTGTCCTGCCATAGACACTCCAATCGATTCGTCTAATATCATCACCTGGCGCATAGGGCCGATAGTCGGCGAACTCCTGAGACCCGCCTAAGGAAACCGATCTTTGCTTGCCTGCCAACGTCCCCTTCACTTTGCTTCGGGAAGCAATCCGCAGTTGCTCAATACGCCCTAGCAACGACATATCCGGGAATAGCAGCCTCAAAGCTTCTTCAGCGTTTAGCTTTTGTATCGGTGAATGATTGTGAGCTTCACTCATCGCTCTGCCTCGATCGATTGTAAGATCGCCTCGGTCATGCGATCGCTGGAAAGCCCCATTGCCTGCGCTTCGTAGCCAAGCACAATGCGATGTCTTAGAACAGGAAATGCCGTTTCGCGGATATCGTTCCAGCTAACATGCAATCGCCCGGCGCATAATGCCCGGACCTTGCTTACCCCTACGATCGCTTGAAGCGCCCGCGGTCCGGCTCCGAAACGGACATACCGTTTAACATCGTCAGGCGCATCCGCCTCGCCCGGATGTGTCATCATAATCATCTTCACGGCTGCATCGAGCAGCTCGTCTGCAAGCAATATTTGCTTCGCCATAAGCTGAATGGCAGACAACGATCCACCGTCCATGACGACGGACGCCTTAGGCTGCTCCACTGATGACGTGCGCAGCACAATCTGCTTCAATTCTTCCCTGCTCGGATAGTCCACGCCGATCTTCAGCAGAAAGCGGTCAAGCTGCGCTTCCGGCAACGGATAGGTGCCTTCCTGCTCGATCGGATTTTGCGTTGCAAGCACGAAAAACGGTTTAGGCAGCACATGAGTTTCGCCGCCGGCCGTCACCGTTCCCTCCTGCATCGCTTCGAGCAGCGCGCTCTGCGTCTTCGGCGTTGCGCGATTGATCTCATCGGCCAGCACCAGATTGCCGAACAATGGCCCCGGCTGAAACCGCTGTACAGCTGCTCCTTGCGCAGAGAAATCGATTAATGTCGTTCCTGTAATATCCGAGGGCATCAGATCGGGCGTGAACTGGATTCGCGAAAACTGCAGCGATACGCAGTCAGCTACCGTTCTTACTAGCATCGTCTTACCGAGTCCTGGAATGCCTTCAAGCAGCGCATGTCCGCCTGCCAGCAAGCACCAAAGCAGCTGCTCGACTACATTTTGCTGGCCGACGATCACTCTTCCAATCTCTTCTCTCAGCTGGGAGATTCGCGAGGCTGCCTCATCCAATTGCGATTTCGACTCTATCATATAAGCCTCCTATTATCGGTTCGGTTGAATTTGTTCAAAATATTGCTTCACCTTATCCTGCATGCTCGCCGGAAGCTGCGATCTGCCTAGCGACTCCTTCGCCTCTGCTGCGTATTCGTTGTACACTTCCTCGTAAGGACGCGTCATTCCGTCAATCATCGGCGACTTGCCGCCGGTTTCCGTCTGACCGCCTGTAGACGGTCCCCCGTCCTGCTGCGTATTGCCAGAGCCGGCCATATTGCGCGGCGTCGTGATGAGCGTTCGTCCACCCGTTCCGACACCTGCCCCGTTTCCTTGACCGGAGCCGGAACCAGAGCCTTGACCCGAACCCGAGCCGTTTCCTTGACCCGTTCCGGATCCGGAGCCTGACCCGCTTCCTTGCCCAGAACCAGCCCCCGAGCCGTTTCCTTGCCCGGACCCGGCTCCTGATCCTTCTCCTTGTCCCGAGCTCGGTGAAGCGCTAGAGCCGCCGCTTGGATTCGACCCGTTGCCTTGGCCTGACGATGGTCCGCCAGAAACTCCGCCTGATGGACTTTGCTCGCCGGAAGCGCCGCCGCCGCCTGCCGCTCCCCCCGCCCATGCGGAAGGCACATTAGCTCCAGCGGCAGCTGCTTGGCTGGCCAGCGCTTCGCCCTCTTGCCCAAGCTGCTCCGCCATTGATCTTGCCAATTGCTCCAACTGCTCCTGTGACAATTGTTCCTTAAGCGCTTGTTCAAGTTCGCTTAATCCATCCTTCTCACCTGCTGACTCGCCGCCTTCGCGTGCCTGCTCCGCCGCTTTCTTCAGCGCCGATGCCAGACCCTCGCTGCCTTCGCCCTCCTTATTCGGCTGCTCGGCAGCGAGCTTCTCCATCAGTTGCGCGATTGCTTCACGCTGCTCATCCGTTAACCTCTGCATCTCCGAACGCAAGCTGTCGATCGCCTTGCTCACGCCCTCCGCATCGCGGTCCTGCATCGCTTCAGCCAATTGCCGCAAGTTGCTGTCGCCGCTCATCTCGCTCGCGGCAGCCTCCAGCAGCGAAGCCGCCTGCTTCGCAAGGTCGGCGGCTTTTTGCAGCTCGCGCATCGCAGCCTCGAGCTGCTCGAGCGCCGCAAGCGGATCGCCGCTTAACGCGTCCAGCTTGCTTCGCAACTGCTCGAGCGGCTGCAACAGCTCCTGCTTCGCCGCCTCAGGCAGCGAAGCTTCCTCGGCCTGCGCGGCGAGCTTCTCCGCCTCGCGCTCCAATTGCGCAAGCTGATCTCTCGCTTGCGCCAGCGCCTGTGCCCGATCATCCTGCGGATTGGGCCATAATAGCAAAGCAGCCGTCACGAACCAGACGGCTGCCACCCCATACACCGGCTTGCGCCATCTGCTCCAAGAAGGCCAAGGCAACCGCGTATGCAGCTCGCCGACATAACGCTGCGCCGCTGCGGTTGCCTCTTCCCTCTGCAGCCGCACAATCGGCTGCACTTCACCTTCCGGGCGCTCGAGTCCATCGAGCGCCGTACGAATCGCGTCCTCTGTGCCCGACTTATCCATCGTACGCGCCGCCTCTCTTGTGGAAGCGCGCTTCCACAAGCCGATAACTAAGCCAACGCATAGGCCAAGCCCAACTGCAGCGACAACATAGGCGCGCACATGAAGAATTGGCCAAATTCGGCTTGCAATCAGGAACAGTAAACCTGCGAAGCTACCGTTTAATAAGCCAAGCAGCGAGTAGCGGATAACGATGAATGTCGTCAGCCTTCGCCTAACCGGCCTTAACAGCTCTAACAGCACATTTCCCTTCATATCCGCCCCTCCTATTTTCAAGTTATTGTTCATCATTAATGTAGTTAAATACCTTCTAGGATTCCATATCTATCGATCATGATTAGCGTTTCAATCTCGGCCGAAGTTTCCCAATCGCTGTCCATAACGCTAGAGCGGACAGAATCGAATAAATAAGGATAAACTCCTGCCATAGTGTGAGCCATGGTTTCTTAGGCGCTACACCGCTGTAGCTTCCGTAGTTGTATACCTGCTGCGATATTTCCGGATCCAATATGCTGTACAGCGCAGCTGCAGGATTCCAGGCTATAATATGTCCGACCCAAGTTTGGGAACCGTTCTGAGAGAATCCTTCCGTCACTCCTACCATGACGAAGAACAACAACGCCGTGCCCGCGAACATAAACAACGTTATGCCGTACGTCACAATGACCGAAATCATCGTTCGCTTGAATAGCGTCGAGAACATAATGCCGAACGAGCCCAGTACAAGCATCATGAAAATATAAAACAAAAACACAAGCAGCAATTGCTTCGGCGATATGCCGCCATATAGGAAAACCATGCTGTATATCGGTATCGTGCTTATAACGATGAGCACCATGAAGCTTAGCGACGACACGAGCTTGCTCAAAATAATCGTCGTCGAGCTTTGCTGCGTCGTCAGCAGCAGATTAAGCGTCTGCTTCTCCCGTTCTCCGCTAACGACACCTGCTGTCAGGCCCGGCGCCATGAATGCTATAAGTCCAAGCTGCGCCATACTTAAGAAGTAGAACAAAACTTTGCTCGCTTCAGGGTCGAACGAGCGCCCGCTGCCCGATATGACCTGCGTCAAATAGATCGCGCTAAGCGCCATTAAGCCGATCGCGAACAAATAGAAAAACAACGTCCACATCGAACGCGGCGTTCGCATCCGAAGCCGGAACTCCTTGTTCAGCACCGGATTAATGAGTTTAGCCCGCCAGCTTAATCCGCTTTTTCCTGCCGTTTGCTCTCTCATTGGTCGCCGTCGCCTCCTTTCGTAATTTCGAGAAACACATCCTCCAAATTTGTCTGTGCTTCACTATAGGAGACAAGCTTAAATCCAGCATGAACTAAATCATGCAGAAGACCCGACTGCTCCTCGTCCTGTCCGCCGAAATGCACCTGTATGCCCCGTTCATCGCGCAGCAATCGGTTCACATGCGGACGATCGCGCAGGAAAGCTTCCGCTTCGTCCTCGCGTTCAAGCAACCGGATATGAAGAAACCGTTTGACGCGCAGCCGATTTTGAATGTCGGCGACATTGCCTTGCGCGATCATCTGCCCATGCTCGATAACGCCGATCTCATCGACCATTTCCGCTAGCTCCGGCAATATATGCGAAGAAATAATGATCGTTTTCCCCATTGACTTGAGCTCTCGCAGTATTTCGCGCATCTCGATGCGGGCACGCGGATCAAGCCCCGATGCCGGCTCGTCAAGAATGAGCAGCTCCGGATCATGAACAAGGCAGCGCGCCAGGCAGAGACGCTGCTTCATGCCGCGTGACAGCGTATCGACGTAGGCATCCTTCTTATCGCTTAGATTAACAAGCTCCAGCAGTTGCGGAATCAATTGCTCCCGCTCCGCCTTCGGAATGCCGTAACTCGCGCCGTAGAAATGCAAATATTCTACGGTCTTGAATTGATCGTATACGCCGAAGAAATCCGGCATATAGCCGATGCGCTTACGCACCTCGTGCGGGTGCTTCGTCACGTCGATGCCGTCAACCTTCGCATATCCCGACGTCGGAGCCATTAGCGTAGCTAAGATCGACATCGTCGTTGACTTGCCTGCGCCATTCGGCCCCACGAACCCGAATACGGTTCCTTTGGCAATCGTTAGATCTATTCCTTTAAGGGCATGAAAATTTCCGAAATGCTTAGCCAGCTGCTTAATTTCTATCATCGGAACAGCAGCCGCGTTATCGTCGATTGCATGGTTATCTACTCTATTACTCGTAGTCATTTGGAAATCGTCACTCCTTCCAATGCGATTTGCGGCAGTGCCGTCTCCATGTCCGATGTGACGGTCAGCTTCATACGAATCGACTGCTCGTTTACCATGTATTCAGCTACATCGGAAGCAAGCATTGTAGCATCCTCCCATTGCTGGCTGACTTCATTCCATATGCTCCATACACCATTAGCAGATGCGTATTGCGAGTTGTAACTAATTTCGAGCTTATCGTATTTAACCCCTTTTGCATTGGGAACGGTGTATTCGAATTGGAGCTCGCCGCTTCCGACACCTATCATTCCGTTGCCATAGTGATCCATACGCTGCAAGCCATTATCGGTAATGATAGGCTGAATAATACCAACAGGCACTTGGATCCGGTTGCCCGCAAGCGTCACCTCGCCAAGCTGCTGCACCCACATGGTCAAATTATCGGCCTTCACTTTATCGCCATTCACCTTATAGTGCGGATCATGGTCGATACTGAAGCCTACAATTAGCGGCGAACCCATCGCAAGTCCGCTATTGTTGCGATTCATGTACATATTGACGAGCTCGCGCTCGCGGGAATACTCGATGTCGGTGCCATTATAACCGGATGTGACAGGGAATACCATATCGCCGTATGGATAATAGCCGAGCTGGCTATTCGCTGTACTAGGCAGTGCAACGGTACCGCTCTCGCCAATTTTCAAGTCTCCAATCCGCTGGACGCTGCCATTCATTATTAAAGAGACGCTCGTCAGATCCGAAGCCGTTTTGTTAGTAACTTTGACTTCAACTCTTCCGTTCGTATTGGAATAAGCAAGCTCCAGCTGCCCGGCTTCGTTTCGAATCGTCTGCTTATCAAGCAACGTTTTGCGCGTCGACCAATAGGGAACAGAGCGCCACAGAACAGATGACGAACCTTCCGCAATCTGAAGCTGAGTATTGTTGTTCAATGCAAGATTGCCGCCCATACTGGTTTGATTGTCTGAAGGATATGGGATCATATGCCGTTCCTCGTCGTAGGCAAGCTTCATATTACCGCCGTTCGGCACAAAAATCCCCGTCGCTCCCGACTTGACCGCATCGCCTTGACCGGTCAGCTCTACAATCTCAATCGTATGAGCATTCATCTCCCGCTTATCGGCAGCGCCGAAATAGAAGATGATGACGCCTGTGACTATGGATACGGAAGGAATGAGCCACCATGCCCATTCTCTGCGGTCCGACTTCGCTAAGATGATATAAAGTACCGGTGCAACGATAATCATATAAATAACGAACATGACGAGCAATAATAGGAACTCAGGCGCTTTAACGGAAGGAAACTGATCGATTAGATTGCTGTACTCCCAGAACATATTATCGGATACGTTGACCATCCCTTGCGTAAGCGGCGATAACGAACCTTGCAGCAGCTTCGACCATAGAGATGCGCTTCCCGCCCATGTCGCAAGCGGGGCAAGCGAAGGATCAAAGGCCACATAGATGACTGTGCCTAGTCCGACCTTGCGAGATGCAGCAAGCTCTGTGCCGTTCTCTTCAAGCAGTGACTGCGCCTCGTTTAATTGTCCCGTAGAAACCGTAATCGAATCGGCGTTCTCGAGTGCTGTTCCGCTATACGAGGTTAACGCTGTTGTACTCGTTAGTTCGGTTGTACCGCCGGCAGTAACCGGTGCAATCTCCTGGAACGCTTGCGATGTTTTGCTGTAGCCGGCACCGCCGGACAATACGAGTGTGCCGCCTTGAATGACCCAGTCTTTAATAGCGTTCACTTGTTCCGGCTTCCAATTGCTTGTTGCCATATCATTAATAACGATCGTATTTAAGGTCTCTAGCAAAATACCTTCCCGCGGCAACTCGTCCTCCACGATCGGAATGACGGTAATATCGTAGCCGCGCTGATTGAGCGAAGGCATGAAATTAAGCGTATCGGGATCACGCGAAATGACACCGATCGTATAGCTTGAACTTACTCTTGTTTCTATGTAATCGTTACCGATTATCGGAATGGTTTTACCATCTTTTATTGAGTTATTGAAAAACCGAATTTTGCTCGTATTTTTCGAAAGCGAATCACCCGGAACGGGTATCGTCAGCTCTACCTCCGTATTCATAGGAAGTTCAGCTGACGCTACATAGTCAACAGACGTATTGCTCATCGACGATACCGCGGTCAGGACGAGCTCGCCCTTTACGTCCTCTCCCGTCTGGTTGATCAACTTGAATCGTACCGGATACCATTCGTTTTGATTCACCGTTCCTTGATAACCAACACTTGTCTGAATCGCTATTCCCTCAGTCTGAGGCGCAGCAATTGCTGTACTTCCTGTCTGCAAAGCCATTGCGGCAAGCAAGCCGCATACGACAACAAACATCGTGAATCGCATCAATCTTTTGTTCAATAGGTTCACATTCTGACTCCTCTCTTTGTATAAGCCCCTCATCTTAAGCAGCACATCTCTATCATAACGAATAAGCGAATCATTTAGTTGCAAATGATAGATTCTGCTAAAGACGGCTAAGTACTGTCCTAAAACACACAAAAAAGAAAGCAACAACTACTCTACGAGGGTCGCAGCATTGTCGCTTTCTTTGTAATTATATGACGAATGAAATGACTGATCCAATTAGATTCGAACAGCCGTTCCGCTGACCGCTACCATCAGCATGCCGTCCCGAATGACCTCATAATCGATGTCGATACCAACAATCGCATTCGCGCCAATCCTCGAGGCTTGCATCTTCATCTCTTCGAAGGCAACATCACGCGCCTCCTTCAGCTTGCTCTCATAGGCCCCTGAACGGCCGCCGACAATATCGGTTATCGATGCGAAGAAGTCGCGTACGACGTTGGCTCCCATAATCGCCTCTCCGGTCACTACACCTGTATAATCCAATATCGGACGTCCTTCTATGGTCGGTGTTGTTGTGATTAACATTAAGCTGCTCCTCTCGTCTTCCTTGTAATAGACGCCTGCGGCAATGTCGTCTGTTAATCGCTAATACGTTCAAACGTTCGATTCTGTTTCAATTATTTTACTTTACTTCCACCAAACTGACACCTCTAAGCTTATCAGCGGCAGCTTCCACCCTTATCGTTACGCGGACGCCGAATTCTCGGCCGCCTTGCTTAAGCCATAGCAGGAAACTTTCCTCGGCTTCGCCTCGGCCCATCGCGTGCCTGCCTTCATATTTGTAATCGATGATAGAAGCGTCATGATACGCCTTGGCGGTCTCCTCCATGGCTAGCTTTCCCCACTTCGCATAGCTGGGTTCCGCATGTAGCGCTGATGCTTCATCTCCGGACATAACATCCGAATTGGTAAAGCTTAAGAGTACGAATACCGCCTTCATAACGATATGACGGAGCATATGTACGACAACACCTTCCTATTTCCTTTGTCTAAAATCCATAACAATAGAAATAGGTTCACCTCTCCGTCCATATTCTATACGTTAACGGACCGGCTGATCCAGCAGCGGCGCATACATCATTAAGGCGTTGTTGGATGAGATATATTCATCATTAAGCAACTGTTGCTCACGATTATATATTTTGCGATGAATGACATTGCTTCGAATATAACCGCCCCATGGCTGCGATGCCATGATATGTTCTTTTTCGTATACTTCGTATCGATTATAATGTGGCAAATCAGATCGCCACTCGCCAAAAAGCTCGTTTTCGCTTACCCATACCCGTAATTGGTACATTGCTTCAGTCGTATTTTTAATTTGCAGATCTAGATAATTATACGCGCATGTTGCTCCGCTCCCGAACGGCTGTGTACGATTGACATCGGGAAAAACGTCGTAGCTGTGACGGTGCCTCTCCGTTACGGTCAGCGGCGTATGCAGCGTCATCCAGTAAATCAAATTTGACATTTGACATAGTCCGCCACCAACACCTGTCTTAAAACCGCCATAAAACAGTACCATCCCCTCCACATACCCTTTGCTCCGTGTAGGCTTGCCGATCGTCCGCCAATAGGAAAACGTCTCACCCGGCTTAAGCGTTAAACCGTCGAGCTTGTTCGCAGCCAGCTTTAAGTTAATCGCCTTATTGGTATGCAGCCATCGATCAACTTCCTTAAGCTGTCGGAATAATGGCGTCCGATGAGAAAAGATATTGTAGACAAGATCGCTTTCAGAGCGAATTCTTGCCATTTTCACCTTTGGCGACATCCAAGTCGCATATCGTTTGATTGTGAACCACCATTTTCCGGCTAATAATCTAGCCTTCGATCGCTTAATCGGGCGGTGAAGCATCGATGCTTCAATCATTATACAACTTCCCCCTTATCGATTCGGATTCCATACAGCTTGTTGTAATATCGAACGAGTGCGCTATGAAAATTGTTGCATGATAAGTCCCTTATTAATAGAGGTTTCACGTTTAAAAGCAGGTATCGTTGGGAACGTTAATGGGAGACAGAATTGGCTAATCAGCCAAAGCATCAGCACCATTCGAGGAGGATTACAGCATGAAGAAGAAGCTCGCATTGACATTCACGGTCACTGCATTAGCCGCGGTAATGGCATTAAGCGGCTGCGGCAACAACAACGCCAACAATAATAACGGCAGCACAACGCCTCCCGCAGGAAATGCCGGCGGCGAAGCAAAAGCGATTACCGTTAACGCAACCAACTTTGAATTTGACCCGCCGGACGTCAAGTTGAACGCAGGCGATAAAGTAACGATTACGCTCAAGAACGACACCGGCAACCATGGCTTGGAAATTCCGGATTTCAACGTTAACTTGAAAAACGGCGAGAGCGCTACCTTTACGGTCGACAAAGCGGGCTCTTACGACTTCCACTGCTCCATTCAATGCGGCTCCGGACACGCGGATATGGTAGGAAAATTAACGGTTTCCTAGCCGTCATATACAAACAAAAAAAGCTGATCCGACAGCCGCAAAGGCTAGGATCAGCTTTTTTTGTCGATCATGCTACAAGCGATGTCTTTCCATTACGCTTGAACTTGTTTTTTCTTCTTACGGTTCACCAATTCGTATACCATCGGTACGAAGATCAGCGTGAGCAGCGTTGAACTAGTCAAGCCGCCGATTACTGTAACCGCCATGCCTTTGGAAATCATGCCGCCGGATTCGAATCCGAGCGCGAGCGGCAGCAAAGCGCCGATTGTAGCAATTGCCGTCATCAGAATCGGACGAAGTCTCGTTCCCGCTGCTTCAAGCAACGCTTCGCGGACGGACAAGCCTTCTTTCTGCTTATGGATAACGCGGTCGATGAGTACGATCGCGTTCGTGACGACGATACCGATCAGCATCAATGCGCCGATTAGTGATGTAACACTCAATGTTTCGCCGGCCAAGAACAAGCCAACAAGCGCGCCGATAATGGTGAACGGCAATGAGAACAAGATTGCGAATGGCGTTAATGCACCGCCGAACGTAATGACAAGTATGAGATAAACAACAGCAATCGCTGCAACAATCGCTATTCCGAGCTGTGTGAACGACTCGGTGATTTGCTCCGTTACGCCGCCCATCTCAACGTTAACTCCGGCAGGCAGCTCCATTTCATCAATTATCGTCTGCAATTCTGTCGAAGCTGCAGCAATATCCGAGCCTGTCGCTTCTGCAGAAACTTCCGCATAAATACGGTCGTCGAGGCTTGTAATCGTATTTGGCGATACGCCTTCTTCGATCGTAACGACATCCTTCAGGGCAACTTCCGTACCCATTGGCGATTTCAACATTACATTCTCAAGGTCAGCTTTCACTTTGTAATTTTTCTGTTCGACCTTGACATATACGTTTACCGCTTCTCCGTCTTTCTCAATCGTCGTAACAACTGGCGCCTGACGTGCAGGGCTTAGCGCCATCGCAATCTGACCAGCAGTTAAGCCATATTGGCTTAGCTTCGATTGATCGGCAACGATCCGATATTGCTCGTAAGTTTCAGATAAGCTGGAGTCGATTTTTTTCAATTCCGAGTTTTCTTTCATCTTCGCCGTCAACTGTTCAACAACTGGAGTGATCGTTTCCATGTCTGGACCGTACACTTGCAAGGACAATCCGGAGCCGCCAAGACCGCCTGAGGCGAAGTCCTGTTGCTTCCATTCACCTTTGCCGCCTAGCTCTTGCAAGAGCGGTACGAGCTTCTCTTTCTCTTCTACGAATCCCTTCGTATCTTCGTTGTAAGCCAAGTTGAACAACGCTTGCTTCGATGCGCCAGGATTCATTGGATTGGATCCGCCTACCGCATATTGAACGATCTCGAGACCTTGCTCCTCACGAGCGAGCAACAGCTTCTCCGCTTCAAGGGCCATCGCTGTCACTTGCTCAAGCGTCTCGCCCGGTGCTGGATTATAAGTGATCATGGCAGTCTTCTGCTCGTCGCCGGCAATAAAGCTGACGCCGATTACAGGTACGAGGAACAAGCTGCCTACGAGCATAACAATGGCAATAACCGATGTAATAGCTTTGTGGTTCAAGGAAATGCTTAGAATTTTTTTGTACCATTCTGCCAAGCGGCTCGGTTTTTCATGATGTTCTTTGCCTGGCTTAATGCCGTTGCGGAACATCATATGCGCCAGCATTGGAACAACTGTAATCGCTACAAGCAAGGATGCAAGCAGTGCGAATACGATGGAAAGCGCGAACGGCATGAAGAGTTCACCGATCACACCGGATACGAGAGCGAGCGGCAGGAATACCGCAATCGTAACAAGCGTGGAGGACAAGATGGGAACGAACATTTCCTTCGTCGCATCTAGAATCAGCTCTTTGCCTTTAAGCTTCTCGCCTTTCAATGACATTCTTCTATAGACGTTCTCGATAACGACAATCGAATCGTCAATAACCCGGCCAATCGCGACCGTCATTGCGCCAAGCGTCATAATGTTAAGCGTAACATCCATTTGGCTCAAGATGAGCAAAGCAATCAAGATCGACAGCGGTATCGACACGACAGCAATAATCGTTGAGCGAATATCGCGCAGGAAGATCAGAATAATAATGACAGCGAAGATTGCGCCAATAAGCGCCTTACTAATCATCGTTTCGACGGAATCTTCAATCGGTTTCCCTTGGTCAAGGGTGATTACGATGGAAAGACCGTTATTATCCTTCTCCATCTCCTTGATTGCGTCTTTCACATTATTCACGACATCGACCGTATTCGAATCGGCTGCCTTCACAATGTTAATGCCGATCGCGTCTTGGCCATTCGTACGAGAGACCGATTCAGCTTTGCCTTCGACTTTCAAGTCTGCTACATCGCTGAGCTTCACGTTAGGCATGAGGATAAGGTTCTTTAGATCATCCTCCGTTACAATATTGCCGTCAACGACTACTGCTTTCTCCGAATCGCCGAACTCAAATATGCCAAGCGGCGCTTTAATAGCCGAACCCTGAATCATACCTTTAACCATATCTTCGGTTAGACCATATTGGGCTAGTGCTTCCGGCTTGAAGGCAAGCACGCCTTCCAAGACGTTTTGACCGGACATTTGTGTGCTGGCTACACCTTCGATACCTTGCAGCTCAGGCAAAATGCTCGTTTGAACCAGTTTCGTCAATTGTTCAAGCGTCAGATTATCATCCGACAAGCTAAGCGATACGACTGGGAATGCGTTAAAGCTTAGTCTGGATACTTGCGGATCTTGCGTACCTTCAGGCAAGTTCAAGTCCGAAAGCAGACTTTTCACTTCCGACTCCGCTTTCTCCATATCCGTATCAAACGTGTATTGAATAATAACGGATGACGCATTCTCATAGGAGGTCGAGCTAACGACGTCGACTCCATTCAAGTTTCTCGTCCGTTGCTCGATTGGCTTCGTAATCTTGTCCATAATTTCTTCTGGAGCTGCACCGGGTAGGACCGTTGTAACACTTACGATCGGTATCGTAATATCCGGCATCGTCTCCATCTTCATGTTCAATGCGGAATATAGGCCGGCGAACATAACTAGCGCGGTCAAGATCCATAAAGCAAACTTGTTGTTCAAAGAAAATCGTATAATGCTCTTCAAAACGTCTCACTCCTCAGTCTTTTTTGTCTATTTACACTTTAAAGCGATAACCGACGCCCCATATCGTCTCGATATATTGCGGATTCGACGGGTCATGCTCAATTTTTTCGCGCAGCCTCCGAATGTGTACCGTAACCGTAGCTGCGTCGCCGTTCGAATCAAGCCCCCAAATTCTTTCGAACAGCTCTTCCTTCTCGAATACGCGGTTCGGATGCGAAGCGAGCAGCAGCAGCAGCTCGTATTCCTTCGATGTCAGGCTCGATTCGTTATCGTGAATCGTCACTCTTCTGGAAGGCTTATCAATCATCAGACCGCGTATTCGAATTTGCTCGCCTCGTTCGCCGCCCGAGCGTTCACCAGTCAATCGTTCGTACCTTGCAAGATGGGCTTTGACTCTTGCTACAAGCTCGCTCGGACTAAAGGGCTTGGTCATATAATCGTCCGCTCCTAGTCCCAAGCCTCTAATCTTATCGATATCTTCTTTCTTTGAAGTGACCATAAGGATGGGAATATTATGTGATTGCCTGATCTGTCTGCATATTTCGAAACCGTCCAGCTTCGGCAACATAACATCCAGTATAATGAGATCGAACTCTCCGACCAGCGCCTTCTCCAAGCCGATGTCTCCTCGGCCTTCAATCTGTACGCTGTAGCCGTAACTCTCTAAGTAATCGCGTTCCAGCTCGGCAATAGCTTTCTCGTCTTCAATGATCAGTATGTTCTTCATGTTCAGTCACCGCTTTAGGCGTTGTCGCAAGCGGCAGCTTCAGGATGAAGCGAGCTCCGCCATTTATCGCATTTTCAGCCCATACGACGCCGCCATGCCCTTCAATTATTTGTTTGACTATGGCAAGCCCGAGACCGCTGCCGCCCGTCTCCGAATTGCGCGACTGTTCGGCACGGTAGAATCGATCGAATATATAAGGAAGATCCTCCTCATCTATTCCCGGACCGGAGTCCTCCAGCTCGATAACCGCATACCGTTCTTCTTGTTGAATGGTCACTTCGATTCTCTTCTCGCCGTCTTCTCCCTCTTGCCCCATATACTTCACGCAATTGTTCAAAATATTCGTGAGCACCCGGCTAAGCTTATCGGGATCAGCCGCTATCATAATCGATTGCTTGGCTAACGCGGAGTATGTGAGCTTAACGCCAGACTTTTCTAAATCAAAACGCTGCTCTTCGAGGAAATGCTCCAAATATCGCTTAATATCCAGCACCTTGAAATCGAAAGCAACCGTCTGCAGGTCCAGCTTGGAGAACAGGAACAGCTCGTCGATCAGTTGATCCATATCGCTTGCTTTGCGGTAGATCGTCTGCATGTACCGCTCCCGCTTCTCGTCTGTATTGGCTATACCGTCCATTATCCCTTCGACATAACCTTTGATCGCCGAGATCGGCGTCTTCAGATCATGCGAGATATGAGACAGCAGCTGCTTCCGATTCTCCTCGTACTGTAAGCTTTGATCAATCGATTGCTTCAGACGTATTCGCATCGCTTCGAAAGCGGTGCTCAGCTGTCCGATCTCTCCTTTGCCCGTCTTCACAAGACGCTGCGACAAGTCTCCGTCTTTGATCTGCAGCGCTGCCGTCTTAAGCTGATGTATCGGCCTAATAATACTTCGCGACACAAAGTACGTCAGCAGCAAGCCGGTCAGGGCGACGAACGCAAGGCCGATCGCTGCGCCTACTGGTCGCCAGAAGAGCGGAACGACATCATAACGGCGAAGCAGCAGGATCTCTCCTTCGCTACCGTCCGGATACTGGAAGCCGAATACGTCAGTCTCGAACCGGAATAAGCCAAGAGACGCTTTATCGGGAGGATTATCGAATAATGCTTGCCAATCTTGTTCCGGCGACAGCTCGAGCAGGAAAGCAGGAACCGACATAACCTTCCCATCCTTGGCAATGAGAAGTCCCGCCCATTGCTCGCCTAACCTCGCCTGCAGATCGCTCAGGTAGTTCTCCTGGTTCAGCTTGTCCGCATCGTTCTCGATCACATAAGAGAGCTCGCCGTAGATGAGCATTTGGCTCATCTTCTCAGACTTTTCGATCTCGATGTATTGCCTGATGTCCTGCATGCCTCCCGCATAAAATACGAACATCATGAAAGCGATCATTAGAATAAACGGAACAATGGTCATTGCCAGGTACGACATATACAGCTTCACTCGAATGGACAATCGATACACGCCCTGCCTATTGCTTATTCACACTGCTTTATTAGATTTATTAACGCGTCAATCTATCTTTTATCATAAGGGCTATTTCTAAACGAACTAGTAACCATTTCTTACAAAATTATTACGTTTAGCGTAGCAGGATTTCATTATTTATGTGATTTATAGTTAATGCAATTAATGTTTAATGACGAATATTAACGCTGTTTTGGAAGCATAATTTCGACCCAGCCATAATGGAGGCAGAAAGCAGCCAAATGAACACGATCCATCCAGAAAGCGGCCGTTCCGCATTCCAATCGAGCAGGGTGTAGACAAGAATGACTATCGAAGGCAAACATATCGCCGCAGCCTTCCTCCACCGATAGCCTGTCCCAAGTAAAATCGAAACGAAATATAAGCTTATAAGGAAACTCGTTATTGGCGCAACGGCCCATATGCTAATGGATAACCATTGATCCGTTATCAGCAGCTTCCCCATCAGAAAAGGCGCAGCGAATGCAGCAAGCAACAGCGTTTTTTTCCACGGCAAACCTATAAGGAATGGAAGGTTTGGCCGCGGAGTTGCTGACCGATTGAAGAATATCGTTTTGTGCCATTTGCGCCAGCGCTGCCATAGAACGAAGAACGGCACGGCTAGCCCAAGCGCGGATAGCGAATGCTGCAGCCAGTGATGTGCATATTCCCCTGCAATCATCATTTGAAGCGCCGGCATCCGCAGCACGAACCAACCGCCGCTATGCGTAAAGTTGTCGACAAACACATGCGACATAAATCCGATCCCGGCAGATAACAACCAAACAAGAATGGCTAACGCATCAAAAAAAGTCCAATCAGCCCGATGTGCCAGTCGCCTTGGCAACAATTGCTGATGGACAAAGTTATCAATCCCGCCGATCGACGGCATGAACAAATGCAGCCTGGGCGCAATAATCCAATGATAAGCACATGCAATCGCTAAGCATAGAGGAAGTCCAAGGGTCAGGAAACCGATAAAGGAATGGCCAATCGAACGATAAGGCTGCATGGCCACAAAATATTCCATGTCGGGTGCCATACTTCCGAGCACGAGTCCTGTTAGACTTAGCGAAGGCATAAGCTTGCGGAGCGGTGCTGCGTATAAAGGATGTGACAAGGTGAAAGGCATTGCTTAATCTCCGCTTCTAGCGGTCATACAATCCGCCGAATTTGTTAATAGGCCATATACGGAATACCGCTTTGCCTTCAATACTAGATAACTTAATCGGGCCCAGCTCACGGCTGTCCATGCTATGCTCGCGATTGTCGCCCATAACGAATAAAAAACCAGGCTCGACAGTGAACGGAACCTCGTACATGCCTGCGAACGTCTTCCCTTTCGTATAGTCCTCGTAAAGCCTCTCGCCGTTTATGTATACTTCTCCATCACGAATGTCAATGACATCACCCGGTAAACCAATGACCCGCTTCACGAGTCGAAGCTCGCTCTCCGGTCCGTTAATAATGACAATATCGCCGCGCTCAGGGTTATGGAAGCGATAGGACCATTTATCCTCGATTAATCGTTGTCCGGCTACAAGCGTATTTTGCATCGAGACGTTATGAACTTGAGATTGGGCATAAACGTAATTTTGGAATAACATCGCAACAATAATAGCAATTGCAAGAGACATGAGCCAATCCCTTAATTCCTTCTTCCATTTGCTCTTCTTCGTTGTTTCCTCGTTCAATTGACGCTCACCTCTTTATCATTTATCACTAAGATTTATACGCTTATCCATGGATAAAGTTTCCACGATCCCTTCCAAAATAGCAAGTGACAATTTCGAGGTTCATGCGCTAAAGTGTTAGGGAAAGGAGTTTTTATAGCCCTATGTCAGCAAATGATCGCTCACAAAAACTGTTGTTTACCATTGTCACCATTCTGTATTGGACATCTATGTACACCTACGTGCCCATTCTTACCCCTTACTTAAGCGGACGCGGGCTGTCGCTCCAAATGATCGGCATCGTACTTGGCAGCTATGGCTTCGTCCAGATGCTTGGCCGCTTCCCGCTGGGAATTATGTCAGACAAGTGGGGCAAGCGCAAACCATTCGTCTTGCTCGGCATGATTACCTCCTGCATCAGCTGTCTGCTCTTCATTGTTCCAGGAATATGGGCATGGCCGCTTGCGGGCCGCATGATGGCAGGAGTCTGCGCTTCGACCTGGGTTGCTTTCACCGTCTTATACGCAAGCTATTTCGGAGCAGGCCAGACAGGCCGCGCGATGGGCAATATAAGCGTCATGATCGTATCCGGACAGATGCTCGGCATGGTACTGAGCGGCTGGTTGAACGATGGCCTTGGCGACAATGCCCCTTTCATTACAGGCGCCATATTATCCGCAATTGGTCTTGCGCTTGCGTTCTCGCTTAAGGAACCAAAGCTTGCTGCAGACAGCCGACCTGCGATGTCGTTCGCTATGGTCAAAAATGTCATACGCACGAAGCTGCTCCTTCAGGTATCGGTACTTTCGATTTTGGCGCATGGCGTGCTGTTCATCACGATGTTCGGCTTTACGCCGCTTAAGGCAGAACAGCTCGGCGCGAACGGCTCGCTGCTGACGCTGCTCGTCTTCGCCTTCATGCTTCCTCATGCGATAGCTTCTTCGCTGACGGCTTCCTGGTTCGTTAAACGATTCGGCTATTGGGGAACAATTGGGCTTGGCTTCACCGTTAGCTCGTTATGCACCGCTTCGATGGCCTTTTTCCAATCGTATGAGATGCTCGTCATTACGCAAGCGTTTAACGGCTTTGCCCAAGGGCTTCATCTGCCGCTGCTGCTCGCTCTATCTATACGGGATGTCGAGCTGCCTGGGCGCGCAACGGCAATGGGCTTGTATCAAGCGCTGTATGCGATCGGCATGTTCTCCGGACCGTTCCTTGCCGGATGGCTTAACGAGAGCTGGGGACTCGACAGCGGCTTCGTATTCGGAGCGATGTTGGGCGCTGCGGCAGCTCTGCTCGTATGGCTTTGGTCATCAATGGAACGCGCAAGCGCACGTAAAGCAAAGCCTTCGTCTTCTGGGGGTATCAGCTTATGACAGATGCGGTTAGCGAGAAGCGAACACAGCTAGTGCTCGATATTGGCGGCGTGCTGGCTACGAATCTATCGCCAACGTTTTGGCATATGCTCGCCGAAGCCTCCGAGCTGGCGGTTGACCGTTTATATGCAGTTTACAAACAGCAAATATCGAAGCGGCTATGGACGGGGCAGCTTGCAGAGACGGATTTCTGGGAGTGGCTGCAGAAGCAGCTCCCTTCCATTGATACCGAAGAGGCCAAACAGTATTTGGCGGAAAGCCTGACTGCGCTTCCTGCTATGGATAAGATTGCAGTTTGGAGCGATAAGGCCGACCTCCACATCCTAAGCAATCATGTTGCGGAGTGGGTGAACCCGATTCTTGAGCCTGTTCGCCATCACTTCTCCACGGTTACGGTCTCAAGCGATGTCGGCATGAAGAAGCCAAGCGACAACATCTTCGTCCATGTTCATGGACTGCTGGGGCCGGACGTCCCCATTCTATTCGTAGACGATCATCCCGCTAATCTTAGGCAGGCGGAGCAGCATGGCTGGCAGACATTGCTTGCCGATCAAGATGGACAATGGATCAACAAAATCGCCGCTCTCCTATAAGGAGGCGGCGATTATTAGTTGTATAGCGCTAGCGGCAAGCGCTGCGGCAAGCAGCCCGTAATCGGGCTTGGCGAATCGCAGCCGAAATCCGTACGTCGGCTTCTTTTTAACAAGACCAAAGCCGCGTGCTTCTAATGCATCGGCCATCTGCTCCGCTAGTCGTACGATCGATCGAATGTATGGAATGATGACGGAGTAAAGCATTTTAATCGGAACGCTGCGCAGCGGCGTTACCGCCTTCCCTCTCGCATGAGCGAGCTTCGCAAACCTTTCCCACTCCCCTGCCAGCAGCGGTATGAATCTGAAAATCAACGTAACGAGCAATGCGAAGGAATGGATCGGGATACGCAGGCGCGACATCCATCCGAACGTCTGCTGAATGGATCGTTGCAGACGCAGCGGCGTTACTAATTGCAGCATCGGCATGCCAAGCATCATTACGACGAGCAATTGGCATAGTCTAAGCACGGTCGGCTCCGAACTGCTCCATAAAAAGGCAAGCGGGCGGAATTGGATGCCGCTTATGACGCCGATAATGACGATAAAGTACGCATAAGCGCGAATAACGCCCGCCCAGCGGTAGATCAGCTGCCGGAATGGAATGAGCAGCAGCGCCGTCACGCAGGCCGCAAGCGCAAGTGCGGCCAAGCTTTGTTGGGCGAGCAGGCTCGCGGCGAGCAGCAGATACGCCGCGACGAGCGCGCGCGGATCGAATGTATCCGCGCGCGGCGCTCGCCCCTTAGGGGCGTCCGCGGCTGTGGCCGCGGCAGCGGCGGAGCTGGCGGCTTGCGGCGCAGGTGCCGCCGCTGCCGATTGAAGGGCGCGCCCGCCTATGCGGCGTGCCAGCTGCTCTGCAGCCGCCGCGGCTGCTTCGCTCGGCGACGGCCATGGCGCCCCGCCGCTCCGCGCGGGCGCCGCAGGCTCTTGCGGCGGCAGAGCCGCCGCCTCGCGCAGCGCGGCTAGCGCGCGCAGCGCCTCCGGCGCAGCTGCGGCGTGCGCATGCGCCGCCGCAGCGGGAGCCGCTTCGCGGACGTTGCCGTGGGCGACTTCGGCAACCGCATCCGCGAGCGGCAGCAGCGCATCGAGGTCGTGTGTCACCACGACCGCTCCGCGCCCCGCTGCCCTGTGCGCTTCCAGCACCGCGCACAGGCTGCGGATGCCGACGGCGTCAAGACCCGCCGTCGGCTCGTCCAGCAGCAGCCATTCCGGCTCGCACGCCAGCAAGCAGGCGAGCGACAGACGTCGCTGCTGTCCGCCGCTGAGCGTCCAAGGATCGCGCGTTAACAGCTCTGCGTCAAGACCCGCTGACGCCATCGCCCGCTCGATCCTTCGCTCCGATTCTTCCGCCGATACCTTGTACGGCTTCATTGTATAGAGCAGCTCGCCGCGCACCGTGGACAGAAACCACTGCGACTCCGAATGCTGCATCGACAGGCCGAAACGCAGCGATACCGAGGCGTTTAATTTCCTTCGACGCCCCTTCTTGATCCATAAAGGCTCGTCACCAAGCTTAATTTCACCGCTACGCGCCTCTCGCAGTCCCGCCAGCGTCTCCAGCAGCGTCGACTTTCCCGCTCCGTTTCGTCCGACGAGCAGCGTAATTTTACCCGCTTCAATCCGTAAATTAACTTGTTTCAACAGCGTCTTGCTCTCCGGCACATCTGTAACGACCGATACATCATTAAGATGCCAGTCAGCTCCCATATCCGCTCACCGCCTTCGCAAGCATTGCCGGCACGATCGGGAATGGATCAAGCGATAGTCCAAGCTTCTCCATCTCCCATGCTAGCTGAACCGTATAGGGCGCATCGAAGCCAAGCCGCTCGCATATGCTCTCTCCTTCATGCCCGTCTTCTCTTCTATACCAATTCGATGCACTTCCATCAAACGCGATACGGCCGTCCTGCATCGAAATGATACGATCACCTTCATCCAGCTCGTCAAGCTTCTGCGTAATCCAAATGACGGTTGTCCCATTGCCATGGATCGCTCTCGCTTGCTCTAATACGAATGCGGCCGCTTCAGGATCTAGCATCGAAGTAGCTTCATCCAGCACAAGCAGCGGCGAATAGACAGCGAGACAGCCCGCAATCGCAACGAGCTGTTTCTGTCCGCCCGACAAGGTGCTGATCGGCTGATGCAACCTATCGCCTAAGCCTACGGCTTGAAGTGCCTGTTCGGCTAAAGCCGCTATATCTTGCTCCTCGGCCTCATTCTGCTCCAGCATGAGAACAACGTCTTCCCATGGCGTAGCGCCTACCATTGCCGCTTCGGGCTGCTGCATGACGATCGGCACTAATCGGCTCTTAGGATCAGCCCGCTTAACGTTTCCTGACAGCCCATCGACTCTTCCCCCGGCGATGACCTTGGCAAGCGTGCTCTTTCCGCTTCCGTTACGCCCAACTAATGTAATCCACTCGCCTGAACGTATATGTAAATCAACCTGTTTCAATATCGGCTCTATTGGTTGTTGCCTTTCAACAAATGCGATCGGACGAACTGTAACGTCCGACAACTCTACTTCAGAAATTAAATTCACTTTTTTTCACCCAACCTCTTCCCCAAACCAAATCATTGTGCTACAATCCGAATTGTTAACCGTGCTTTAAATATAATTGGTTAACAATATAAAAGCAACTACATAAAGGAGTCGATCCGAAGTTATGCCTGTCCAAACCAATAATATTAGAGCGCTTGTATTTACCGCTTTATTCGCCGCGTTATTCATTGTTATGAATTCGTTATCGATAAGGCTCAGCTTCTCGCCCGTTCCGATTACGCTTCAAACGCTTGGCGTATTGCTAGCCGGACTGTTCCTTACACCGCGCAACGCCTTTTTAAGCATCACCACGGTCATCTTGTTAACCGCCATCGGTTTACCGTTATTTAATGGCAAGGGCGGCATCTCGTATTTGCTTGGCCACACCGGCGGCTTTATCATTGCATTTCCATTTTGCGCGCTGCTTATCAGTCTCGCCGTTAGGTGGGCGCTAAGCAATGAAACATTCAAGCGCAACAAAATCGTATTGTTCATTGCCTTATTCATTGCATTTGAATTGTTCAGCTCGCTGCTAACCTATTTGCCGGGTATTCCTTGGCTTATGCATGTGCTCAATTGGAACTTTGCGAAAGCGATGGCAGGCGGTTTCTACCCGTTCATTATCGGTGACGCCCTTAAGTCCGCATTGGGTGCCGTGCTTGCCATCTCCTTAACACCTTACATTGCCTATATTCGCTCGTCAACCGGTTCAACCCGGGATACTTATACGAAGACGGTATCGCCTTAACGAAATGGCATCACAAGCTCCAAAAAAACAAGCTGTCCGCTCATTTTAAGATCCAATTGGATCTTAAAATGATCAGACAGCTTTTTCTTATTAAAGACCATGCATTGGCTAACACGTTACTGCCGCTCATCCCAATTCCATAATCTTGCTTCCCCAACGTGCAAATAGCGCACGAATGGCGCATCCTTCAACTTGAGCAGCTCCTTCGTCGGGCCAGTGACGACCACTCCATAAATGGCAACCCCATTCTCTTCGACATAATCAAGCGCCTGATCTGCATCAAAGAAGTGCGTATAATAATTCGTAATCGTCTTATGATTGCTCAGCAAACGAAGCGTATTAACGAAATTTTCATTCCGAACATTACCGCTTCCGTATGTTTCTACACCAGGATAAGAGGTTGTCGATCCGCTGCCTACTGTCCACCATAACACTTTTCTCTCTCCATACACCGTCGTGTAGCCGTCTTCTTCATGCCACATAGGCATCGTTGGGAAACCAACGGGATGACTCACCGCAGCAGTTCCTTCCTCCCCCGCTTCACCTGTATACACAGCTAGCCACACAGGTTCCATATTCTTACCCTCAAACAACTTTAACGCTTCATCCGTCGAGTACATCCGATCAAAAGAAACATACACCTCCGCGACCGTTCCCTCCGGCAACGAACTTAGCTTTGAAGAGCCGGGAGTACCATAGCCTTCATTACTTTCGTCTGGCAAATAAAAGGGGGTATAATGGTTTGACGAATTTTTGTTATCGTTTTGATCAATTAATCTCGGCCATCCAAGAAGCATTGTTGTACTCAGATCTCCCATGTAGACACGCTCGTCGCCTACTTGCTTCACCAAGTCGCCAAAATACTTAATGCCTAGCACAGAAGAGGGATTGCTGTTTAGACTTATGCTCATATTAGGACTCGTCACTGCAATCGCCGATTCAATAACATCGGCATACAAGTTACGCTTTTCCGGTTTCCCTAAACCGTAATAAATCGAAGTCAGAATCGAATTAACGATCATAGCTGCAAGCACTATCCCGATTACGCCGCCAATGCTCCAAGACCTTGCACGCCATTTGCCTCGACGCATAAGTTCTGTCGCCCGTTTCGGATTTAACTGCACCGAACCTGCTTCTCTTATCGTATCCGGCTGTTCCTCTTCGAGCAGCTCATCTAGATGCGATTGATAAAGCTCCAACTTCGTTAACTCCGCTTCAAGCTCTTCCCGCTCCTCCTGGCTCAATTTCCCTTGTCTATACGCTTTCAATTGCTGTTTAAAATCATCGCTCATCGTCTTCTCCCCTCTCGCGCAGCTTGCGAAGCTGCTGCCTCGCTCTGAAGAGCAGCACTTTGAAATAAGCTAATCCTATATCCATAATGTCCGCTGCTTCCTGATAGCTCAATCCTTGGTAATCATAGAGCAGCACCGCTTGTCTCTGATTCTCTGGTAAGCTTGCGACGGCTAGACCAAGCTCGCCAAGCTCTTCGATTCTCAGCAGAACAGACTCCGGCGAGTGTTTTGCCGGCGCACGTATGTTCCGGAAGAAGATAGATGCAAATGGCTTGCTTCGCCTTTCCTTACGCTTGTAATCAACGAAAGCGTTGTGAGCAACTCGCAGCAGCCAGGGCTTCACCTTTTCACCATCGTAGCTTTCTAGATATAGGTAAGCGCGGTAGAACGTCTCTTGCAGCAAGTCCTCCGCCGCGTAATGGTCGCCTGTGAGATATAACAAGTAACGATGAACATCTTGCATATATTGCTTGTAAAGTTCGTCCAGTTGATTGTTCGGTTTCGCCGCCTCCCTTCCACCGCTGACATCCTATACACGTATCTGCTCCCAAAAAGTTACACTTAGAACGCAAAAAACAACCGCTATCTTCAAGATGCGGTTGTTTCAATCCCTATTCTCACTCGAACCTACATGATTTTGTTTCTGTTTTCGCCGGTGTAGAACGTCTGCCACTACTAACAAAACCATCGGAGGGATAAAAGTAAGCGCGTCAATATAGGCGAAGGTCCATGGAAATCTGGCTTCGCTTATGTACTTTTCATTGCCGGGCAAATAGTGGAGCAGCGCAATAAACCAAACAGCGGTGAGAATCATCGCTATCCAATATCCTTTCATTCAAGTTCCCTCCTTCGTCTTTCCATTATGCCCCTTTAGTGCCGATCGGCATCCGAATAATTTACGGCTTCAAGGACAGACTTAGTTTATTAAAGAGAGGAAATTATTAACTATGATGCGTCGCATAATGATATCGAATCAACAATTAATGGCATTAATCGTCATTTCGACCGTAGGCACTTCCAGCCTTTATGCGCCGTCTTCCTTATCGCATTACGCGGGTCGGGATGCATGGTTTTTAGTCCTCATCGGCATTTTGGGCGGAGCATTGAACCTGCTGGTTTTCCTGCAATTGAATAAGTTGTACCCGGACAAAAACCTAATAGCCATTTGCAAACATCTGCTCGGACGTTGGGGAGGCGGACTATTGGCGGTCATTTTCATCCTTTACTTTATGGATGTGTCGTCTTGGGTGCTTCGAGAGTTCGCCCAGTTTTTCGTCATTGCCTTGAACCCGATGATTCCGCAAAATTGGTATCTCCTCATTGGAATAATCATGTGTGCCTATGCCGTCTTTCATGGGTTGGAGGTCATTTCGCGAGTCGCGTTTATGATTTTTTTGATCACGATTATAACCTTTCTAATCATTTATTTGCTGTTGATCAAAGAATACCACTTTGAATATTTGCTCCCCGTGCTGGAGAACGGGTTTACCGGGCCGCTGAAAGGTACAATCGTCGTCGTCTCTTGGTTTGGCGATCTTATGTTTATATCCATGGTTTTGAATCACGTGAAACGTTCAAAAAAGACCGTTCCCTACACGGTAGCCGGAGTCGTCATATCCGGAATCTTTCTCTTGATGGCAGTCGTTGGCTGCAGCGTTGTATTCGGGGGGAAGGCGACGAGCAGCTTTACATATCCCATCATCAGCCTGATTCAGAACATTCAATTGTTCCGGAATATTGAACGACTTGACGCCATTTTGATCGCCATTTGGGTCATGAGTTCGTTCGTGAAAATAACCGTTTATTTTTGGTCATCCATACAAGCGTTGACCGAATGCTTCAGACTCAGCAACCCAAAGCTGTTCATTATACCGATGGCGATAGGTATCGTTATCAGCTCGAAGTACAAAGTGTGGGGCTTGATCGAAATGAGCAACTTTTACGACAAGCAAGCATGGTATTTTGTTCTTTTCCAGCTCGTGCTCCCTGTACTGCTGCTCGTCGGCGCGGCAATTAAACACCAAACGTCATCGGAGGATAAAACATATGGAAGCGGATGATCAATTGTTGTCTTCGTCCCCTGATTTAAACAAAAAAAGGCTGACGGAGAGAATGCGTCATACGGAAGACTTGATTATTATTGACTTTCTAGCCGCCAAAGAAG
Source organism: Paenibacillus sp. YIM B09110 (assembly GCF_037167145.1). Taxonomy (NCBI): domain Bacteria; kingdom Bacillati; phylum Bacillota; class Bacilli; order Caryophanales; family Paenibacillaceae; genus Paenibacillus; species Paenibacillus sp. YIM B09110. The sequence continues at coordinate 49,830 of NZ_JBANSP010000020.1, forward strand.
AACAAGAGGACATTACCGTCTGTTATTTGAGGGGGCTTGCCGACGAAACGAAGCTTCGTGAACTTGAGCTGTCCATATGCGACCGCACCTCTTCATCGCTGCAACGGATGTTGTCAAGCAAAGGGAAGCTGCATAAAATTGCGGAGGCAGCAACGGAATTGGCTCTGGGGAGGACCGTGCTCTTGTTTCACAACCAACAGATCGGCATTGCCTATGACACGCTTGATGTACAACTGCGCAATGTGGAAGAGCCCGTTAGTGAAGCTTCCGTCAAAGGGTCGCGCAGCGGCTTTACCGAATCATTTCGCAACAACCTCGCCTTAATTCGCTATCATTGCCCTTCTCCCGATCTGATGGTCGAATACCGCTCTACCGGGATCATTACGAAATTAGGTTTGGCCGTCGTATCCATAGGAGGCGTGACGAACCCTTCGCTGCTGAAGGAGGTACATCGGCGGCTGGATGAGATTCCGGGAGACCTCGTCCCGGGAGACAATACAATCGAAGAGTGGATCGTCGATAATCAAGGAACATTGCTGCCGTTGATTGAGTCAACCGAAAGACCGGATAGAGTCGTCGGAGGCTTGCTTGAAGGGCGGATCGCGATTGTTGTGCAGGGTTCTCCTTTTGTGATGATGATGCCGTTTGTTTTCCTGCAAGCGTTCCAGGTAAGCGAAGATTATGCATGGAATTACTACATCGGTTCAAGCATCCGCATCATGCGGCTGCTGTGTGCAGTCATTGGCATGCTGCTGCCTGGTTTTTATGTTGCTACTGTAACGTTTCACCATGAGCTTGTGCCGACGCCGCTTCTCCAGAGCATCGCCTCCGCGAAGGAACCGGTTCCTTTTCCTGCCGTTGTCGAGAGTTTCTCAATGATGATCGCCTTCGAAATCATGCGCGAAGCAGGCGTTCGGATGCCTAAGCAGGTAGGCCAAGCTGTCAGCATCGTCGGCGCTTTAATCCTTGGCCAAGCCGCTGTGCAAGCGGGTATCGTGTCCCCTATTATGGTTATTGTCGCTGCGCTTACCGGCATTGCCACGTTCACGCTTCCGTCCACTGCAATCAACTATGTCATCCGTATGATTCAATTCGGGATCACGCTGCTGGCTTCATTAATGGGTTATGTCGGCATCGTAGCCGGGGTTATTATGCTCATGACGTATTTGTCTTCTTTGCGCTCGTTCGGCGTGCCTTACTTGTCGCCGGCGGCTCCTTTCGATTTCGAATTGCTCGGAGATATCGCGATCCGAAGACCGAGTACGTTCAACAATAAACGTCCTTCCCTATTTCACCCCTTACGTCGTCTTCGTTATCGAAACGGAGCAAAAAAATGAGCAGAGTCTGCGCGTTCATTATTCTTGTCGCGATCACTCTGTCAACTACCGGCTGCGTGGGTAGCGCGGAGCTGAACGAAATCCATATCGTGCATTCCGTCGCGATTGACAAGGGGGACAAACATAACATAAAGCTGACCGCCGAAATTTCGAAAATAACGCCTAGCGGACAACAGCCAAAAGGCATGCAAAATGATAAATTCTATTTGTCGCAAGAAGGGGAAAGCCTGTTCGAAGCAGCACGCCAAATGAGAAATAAATCGGACCGGATGCTTCTATGGGGACATGCATCCAGCATTTTGTTTAGCAAGGCGGTCGCCGAGCAAGGCATTATGCCCCAGGTTGAAGCCATTCGCCGCTTGCGCCAATTCCGCAATACGGCCTTGTTGTTTATTACGGAAGGGAACGCATTCGAAATTTTGCAAATGTCCTCGCCAAGCGCGACTATTAATTCGCAAGTATTTCAGGGGCTGGTCGAAGGCGGCAAGTCTACCGGTCAGACTTCGAAAACAACGCTTCTAATGGTTTATCGGGATTATATGAACGAATTCAAGGATTTAGCGATTCCTTTACTTTATCCGGTTAATCAGGCAGCTAATGAAGATAAATCTATTTTGAAAGCATCCGGCATGTATGCGTTTCATGGCGATCGATTATCTGGCAAGCTGTCGCCGTCCTTAACGAAAGCCTATCTTCGAGCTAGCAATCTGATGGAAGGCACAATCGAAAGCATTTCATGCGATGACGGCGGGCATGTCACGTTAGAAAATATATTGAGCAAAGCAAAAACGAACGTTTACATTAATACAAGTTTGGAATCACGCATAACGATAACGATTAATGCCGATTTGACCATCACCAATCTAACCTGCAAAGGAATGGATATCACGCCGGATACGATCCATGTGTGGGAAGGCCAGCTTAATACCATTATCGAGCAAGACATCCAGAAATTCATTCAATACACACAGAAACAAAAAGTCGACTTATTGGGCATCGGCGAACGAATTCACCGCAGTCATCCGAAGCAGTGGAAAGCAATGAAAGCCGACTGGATGGAGCATCGTTACGGATCGGCCGATTTTGAAGTTCAAGTCCATACGAGAATTGATCATTCGAACTTCTTAATGTAATGAATGCATAAAAAAAGATCCGGCAGAAGAGCCTTCCTTAAGGCTGCTTCTCCGGGTCATGTATGAAATAATGAACAGACAAAACGAAATCGGTTATTGATCGGATCGTTGCTTAAGATCGTCTGAATCGACGCTACGCTTGGCTGGCCCGATAAAACGACCCAAAAGCATAAGGAGCGGCGAGGTTTCGATTTCGGCTAGATTGAGCATTTCCGCCCAATTGAAAACGAGCAATAAAGGCATAAGTCCAATTGCTAACACACCAAATATAAGACCAAAAAAAACATTACGCAGCATTTTACCAACCGTCATATCCCATCTCTCCCTTCCCGATCTGATACCTCCCAGTATACGCCCCTATTTTTCGATATTCAACCCTGCCCAAAACGGCTAGTCGCTAAACGAAAAAGAAACCCAACGCAATTACGCGAGGGTTTCACAGATTCACAACTAGTCTTACATGCATTCCTCTGGATCTTCAGACGGTGAAGCATCCTCTACATTGATTTTCTCCGAAACGGTATCGCGGATAATCGATACGACGAGCTGCAGCAAGTAGTTGATGTCCGTTTGGCTTTGTTGGAACTCGGTTACGATTGGAATGCCGTCCAGTTCGTCCTGCAACGTCTCCATTTCGGCTTCGATCTTCTTTACCATATCGGCGTTTTTGAACGTCGTCTCGAACGCGACAACTTCCTTCTGCTTCTTCTTGATCTGATTAATGAGCACTTGAACGCGCTCATTATTATTAATTTGCTTCTCGGCGCGACGGTAATGCTGCACTTCCTCCGAGCCGTAGATGACGCTTGCGAGTTCTTTCGCTTTGGCCATAATATCTTCTTTCACGATGAGGTCGCGAGTATTGAACGACGGAATCTCATGATTGCTGCAGAACTCGCCGTGCTCATGATGATGATCGTGACCGTGCTGATCCGTTTTGTTTGCCGCTGTCTGTTGGTTTGCCATTTAACATCTCTCCTGTATCGTCATTAACTAACTGCTTCTTGTGTATGTGTTTCAAGCGCTTCAGCCTTAATATACCAGGTTTGCGCATCCGTTACTTTCGCGTGAATGAACTGTCCGATCCATTCCTTCGGTCCTTCCAAGTGAACGAGCTTATTCGTGCGGGTGCGTCCTGATAGAACGTTTGCATTATTTTTGCTCTCGCCTTCGACCAGCACTTCTACGATCTGTCCGAGAAGCTGCTCGTTCTTCTCTCGGAATATCGCTCCGAGAAGCGCATTCAGCCGCTGCAATCGCTCCTTTTTGACGGCAAGAGGAACATTGTCCTCCATCACGGCGGCAGGTGTCCCTTCACGCGGTGAATAAAGGAATGTGTAAGCGGAGTCGAAGCCTACCTCTTCCACTAGCGATAATGTATCATCGAACTGCTCGTCCGTCTCGCCTGGGAATCCGACTATAATATCGGTCGTCAGTGAAACGTCCGGTATCGCCCGCTTAATCTTGGCGACCAGCTCCAAGTAAGCCTCACGCGTGTACTTGCGGCTCATTCGCTTCAACGTCTCCGTACTGCCAGACTGAACAGGCAAATGGATATGCTCGACTAGGTTGCCGCGCCCCGCAAGCACCTCGATCAGATGATCGTCGAAGTCGCGAGGATGGCTTGTCATGAACCGAATACGCGGAATGTCAATCTTGGACATATCCTGCATCAGATCGCCAAAGCGATAGTTGATGTCTTCGAAGTCTTTGCCGTATGCATTCACATTTTGGCCAAGCAGCGTAATCTCCTTGAAGCCTTGCCTAGCAAGCTCGCGCATCTCGGCAATAACATCCTCTGGCCTTCTGCTGCGTTCCTTGCCGCGCGTGTAAGGAACAATGCAATACGTACAGAACTTGTCGCAGCCGTACATAATATTAACCCAAGCGCGCATGCCTTCCCGCTTCTTCGGCATATTCTCTATAATGTCGCCTTCTTTGGACCATACCTCGACGACCATTTCTTTACTGAAATATGCGTTTTGCAGCAAATGCGGCAATCGATGGATATTATGCGTTCCGAATATCATATCGACAAACGCATGCTTTTGCAAAATTCGACCGACGACCGACTCCTCCTGCGACATGCATCCGCATACGCCGAGCAGCAGATCAGGCTTCTCCAGCTTCAACGTCTTCAAGTGTCCTAGCTCGCCGAACACTTTATCCTCCGCATTTTCGCGGATCGCACAAGTATTGAGCAGTATGACATCAGCCAGCTGTCGATCCTCCGTTGCCGTGTAACCCATTTGCTCGAACATGCCCTTCATAACCTCGGTGTCATGTTCGTTCATTTGGCAACCGTACGTCTGAATCAAATAATGCTTGCCTAAGCCAAGCGTCTGCAGCTCTTCAGGAATGGAGAAATCGTAATGAACCTCGATGTCCTCTTTGCCGCGCTTCTTCTCGTCCTTGTGGCTTGGCGCCGAATTTATGTTTATGATTCTACCTTTGATCCGGTAAGTAGCCCCGCTATCATCTTGATCGATCAATTTCGCATCACTGAAATCAAAATACTTGGAGTAGTCCTTCGTTTGGACATTACTCTTGTTCTTGTCCTCTTGAGTACGATCGGCAGCCAAGGCCTTCTCACTTCCTTATAGATGCATAAATGGTTTCCGGCACATATAGTCCAATTCAGTATTATACCAGTTTGCGGTACATATATCCATGCCTTGCCGATGGATTATAGCGCTAAGAAGCTCTATTTGAACAATGGAGCTATATGCGTAAGTCGAAATTGCTCTTGCACTTCGTCCAGCGAATATCCGCATCTCGTTCGCAGATGCATGTGAGTGTGCGGCGACATTACCGATATGTAGGAATGCGCCACATAACTTGGATCAATGGAATACGCGAGTTCACCCTCGGCTGCTTCCTTCAGGAGGCTGCAAATAGCGCCATGGATAAAATGATAGGGCGGCGACTCGAAAAAATCGGTTTTTTGCACGTCGTTTAATTGAGAAGCGTGCATAACGCCAAGAAACCGTGATTTCGTTTCCAGGAACTGAATAACGTTGCACACGACAGTATATATTCGATCCTGCACGGTACGATCTGCCATTGCTTTCAATTGTTGTTCAATATCTTCGCTGAAACGCTCGAAGCTGTCCTTCATCACATCCATGCACAAGTCGCCCTTGTTGGCATAACGCCGATAAAGCGTGCCTTGTCCGATTCCTGCTGATTTGGCGATTTGATGCATGCTGACGCATTCAACTCCGTGCACGTTAAACAAGTGATTGGCTGTCTGCAGAATTGCTGCGCTCAACTCTTGTTTTGTTCTGCCGCTGTCTGCTGCCGTCATTGCACATTTCTCCTTCAATTATTTTACCGTTAAAGGATTGACAATTAATACTATCCTCATTATGATTCTATAGTGCGGACAATTGTCCGCTATATAAATGCAGTAGTCGTTCTCATTGTATCCTGTACATGGTTGCAGGTCAACGCATGGAGAAGCGGCATAACGCAATAGAAGGATAGGAGGAAATAATAATGGCTTCTGCTTCAATCAAGCCGCAGCAGGATAGCGCTGAATTCTCGATGAAGAGTATTATCGCTCCCCTGCTCGCAATTATTGTCGGCATGTTCATGGTTATATTGGACGGCACGGCAATGAACGTTGCTCTGAAAGGGCTTATGGACGACTTCCAAAGCTCCATGACGCTCGTTCAATGGACCATTACCGGATACGCGCTTGCCCAATCAGCCGTTATCCCACTGGCAGGCTGGCTGTCTGACCGCTTCGGCGCGAAACAGATTTTCCTGCTGTCAATCATCATGTTCACGCTCGGTTCCGCTTTATGCGCACTTGCTACAACGGCAGAGCAGCTTATCGTGTTCCGCATTATTCAAGGTCTCGGCGGCGGTATGGTAGCACCAATCGCAATGGCCTTTACTTACAGACTTAGCCCTCCGGGCAAGCAAGGCGCTGTTATGGGTATGATCGGTATCCCGATGCTGCTCGCTCCTGCTCTTGGTCCGGTCGTTGCAGGCTGGCTCGTTGATTATGCTACATGGCATTGGATCTTCCTGATTAATCTGCCGATCGGTATCATCGCTGTCATTATCGGACTTCGTACATTGCCTCGCATTGAACGTCAGAAAGTTCCGGCACTTGACTACTTAGGCATGATCTTCGCGCCGCTCGCCTTCGCCTCTCTTGCATACGGCGTTAGCTCGGCTGGCGGAGGAGAAGGCGGCGCTGGCAACGGCTGGACCTCGCCTGAGGCGCTTATCGGCATTATCGTAGGCGTCATTGCACTTATTATTTTCATTACCGTAGAGCTTAGACGCAGCGAACCGCTGCTTGAGCTGAGGGTATTCAAATCAAGCAACTTCACACGTGGAGTTGTGCTTCAATGGATTGTACAGATTGCTTTATTCGGTACGATCTTCCTTATTCCGGTCTATCTGCAAGTGGTCAAAGAATATTCCGCCTTCACGACCGGCCTTATTCTGCTTCCACAGGCGCTCGCAGCGGGCTTATTCATGCCAATCGGCGGTAAGCTCTACGACAAACTCGGCGCACGACCAGTCGTTTTTTCCGGCTTGATTCTCATAACGGTCGCAACATTTCTACTCACGCAATTATCGGCTGACACGACTCTTATCACACTGATGATTCCGCTTGCTTTGATCGGTGCTGGTATGGGCTTGTCGATGATGCCGCTTAATACGCATATCATCCAATCCGCTCCGAAGGAGCTTGTCAGCCGCGTTACGTCGCTGACGGCTGCTGCTCAACAAGTTATGACTTCATTCGCTGTGGCCGGACTTTCCACACTGCTTGCGAGCCGCGCTGAGCATCATTTGGCTTCGAATCCGGGACCGGATGTATTCTACTCCGCTTATGCGGATACATTCCTCGTCTTAGGCTGCATCGGCATTCTTGGCATTCTATTCTCCATCCTGCTTCGCAAGCCGAAGCTGCAAGCGGGCGAGAATCCAAGTGATAAACCAGATGTAACGATGATGATGGGCCACTAAAGCTACTAAATACTGTTCATAAGAAAAGAAGCTGTTCTCCGCTCGTGCGGAAAGCAGCTTCTTTTCTTATAGCATAGGTAAGGTACGGCTGCTACAGCAACATCTCTTACTTGTATTATGTTTTGCCTGTATTACATACAGGCTAATGAAGCCAAATCGCCTATTAAGTGACGTTTGATTGGAAAACATACTGTCAAATCCAGCATTTTAGCCTTAAGCAGCCTTCCACAGTCCATTTGACTGCATAAAATCCAAGCAAACTCTGTAATCGTCTCTTACTTAGCCTTTAGATTGTAAGAAATCCATTCAAAGGGTTAGTACATCACAATGACAGAAATTTATTCGACAATCTCGCCGCTATCGCCATTAGCAATGCCAGCGGCATTGGCTTCATCTGTATCGATATGCATATCGAGAGCGAAATCATCCGATACGCGGGCGATGACGTTCTCGAATACGACGCCTCGATCACCGCCGACACGAACGCGCAGCCGCTGCTTGTCCTCGATATTCCAGCGTTCCGCATCACTCGAATGGAAGTGAATATGTCTGGCTGCTACGATAACGCCCTCTTCAATCGTCACTTCTCCTGCAGGCCCTTGAAGTTTGATGCCTGCTGATCCAGCAATATCTCCCGACTCGCGGACTGGCGGCTTCACGCCTAAGGCGAAGGCGTCTGTACGCGATACTTCAAGCTGCGTCCGCTTTCTTACCGGTCCGAGAATACGCACCTTCTCGAATTGTCCCTTCGGCCCGATCACAGCTACCGTTTCATTGGCTGCATACTGACCTGGCTGAGACAACGGCTTCATTTCCGTTAATGTATATCCAGCGCCGAACAATGCTTCGACATGCTCCTCGGATAGGTGGATATGTCTGGCAGATACGCCGATTGGCACTAGCTTATGTATCATATCGTCACACTCCCTGTTCTTTAATAATTAGGTACGTTTTTGTAGCGAAAAATAAGCATACGGTCCGCAGACCGTATGCTCATCATACCATTTATTTGAATTCTGCGACAAGCTTCTGGAAGTCATCCTGCGAAATCATCATATCTTGTTTCGCCAGTGCCTCCTGCTTAAAGCCCGTAATCATATCCTCGTAAGACTTGCGCGTCGTATTCTGATAGATAAGTCCGGTAAGCATGCCGTTCGTCTCCATAATCTTGTTCATCGCTGCAACTCGATTCGCCGGATCGTATTCTGGGAATTGCTCCAAATTAACGATATTTTCTTTGAACCAGTCGTAGGTGTTGATTTTGTTGAACGTTACGCACGGACTGAACACGTTGATTAGCGAGAAGCCTTCATGCTTGATGCCTTGCTCGATCAAGCTCGTCAACTGCTTCAGATCGCTGGAGAACGACTGCGCGACGAATGTAGCGCCGGCTGACATAGCAATCTCAAGCGGTGAAAGGGTCGTTTCAATCGAGCCCTCAGGCGTCGATTTTGTTTTGAACCCTTCCGCGCTTCGCGGCGACGTTTGACCTTTGGTCAAACCGTAGATTTGGTTGTCCATTACGATATATGTGACGTTCAAGTTACGGCGGATCGCATGAACGGTATGGCCCATGCCGATTGCGAAGCCGTCCCCGTCACCGCCAGAAGCAATAACCGTAAGCTCGCGGTTAGCAAGCTTCACGCCTTGTGCAATTGGAAGCGCACGGCCATGAATGCCATGGAAGCCGTAAGCGTTAATGTAGCCGGATATACGACCCGAGCAGCCGATACCGGAAATGACAGCCAGCTCCTCCGGCTCCAATCCGACATTGGCAGCAGCGCGCTGAATGGCAGCTTGGATCGAGAAGTCGCCGCAGCCTGGACACCAGTTCGGCTTAACATTATTTCTAAACTCTTTGAATGTTGCCATCTTCGATCAGCTCCTTACAGGCTTTGTAAATCTGTGCGGGCAGGAATGGATTGCCGTCATATTTGAGCAGGCTCTCGATCTTCTCAGCGAAGCCGGCGTGCATTTTTATTTGTGATGCAAGCTGTCCCGTCGCATTGTTCTCGATGACGACCACTTTTTTCGCGCTTTGCAGGTGCGGCAGCAGCAGTTCCGTTGGGAACGGATGGATTTGGCGAATCGTAATATGATTCGTCGTTACGCTATCACTCGCTAGCGACATCCTAGCTTCATCAATTGTGCCGCCTGTCGAGCCCATGCCGATAATGAGCAGGTCAGGCGATTGATGCGGAGCATCCACGCGAATCGCATCACGAATGTACATATTGTTCAGCTTGTTCAGGCGCTTATCCATCATCTTGCGACGGTTGACCGCGCTCTCGGATGGACGGCCGACTTCATCATGCTCAACGCCCGTTACATGGTGCAAGCCGCCTTTCTCGCCTGGCAGGACGCGCGGCGAGACGCCGTCTTCTGTAAGCTCGTAGCGTTTGAACAGCTCTGGTCCCTCGAGTGCAGGTGTATTGACGGTGAGCTTTCCTCGCTTGATCTCGATTTTGCTGTAATCAAGCTGCTCACAGGATTGCTTGCCTAAAGATAATTGAAGGTCGGTCATAAGAATGACCGGCACTTGATATTGTTCAGCGACGTTGAACGCTTCAATCGTATCGTAGAAGCAGTCCTCGATCGAGGCTGGAGCAATAACGACCTTCGGAATTTCACCGTGCGTTCCGTACACCATCGCGTTCAAGTCGGATTGCTCTTGCTTCGTCGGCAAACCGGTAGACGGACCGCCGCGCTGCGTGTTGACAATGACTAGAGGTGTCTCAGTCATGCCTGCAAGACCGATTGCTTCCATCATGAGCGCGAGACCAGGGCCAGCGGATGCCGTCATTGTGCGAACGCCGGCATAGTTGGCGCCGATCGCCATCGTAACCGCAGCGATCTCATCCTCCGTTTGCACGACCGTACCGCCGAACTTAGGCAGCTTCTTAATTAAATATTCCATAATTTCCGATGCCGGTGTAATCGGATAAGCCGACATGAGTCGGCAGCCTGCCGCAATCGATCCAAGTCCGATCGCTTCATTACCGATCATGAACAGCTTTTGCTTGCCGTCCGCTTCATCCAGCTTGAATGCATCTATAGGTCCGCCAGCTTCCGCAAGAACGAATTCTGCGCCGCGCTTAACCGCTTCAATATTTTTTTCGACGATGGCTGCGCCTTTGCGGCCGAATTCTTCTTCCACCGCCTTATTGAATACTTCGAGCGGCAAGCCGAGCAGCGCCCACGAAGCGCCGGAAGCAACCATGTTCTTCATTAATGAAGTACCAAGCTCCTCGGCCATTGCCGTAATCGGTACTGCGAATAATCTCGCGTCGATCCCGTCAGGAATCGTTGGTTTGAACTTTGCATCCGCTACCACAACTCCGCCAGGACGAAGCTCTATCGCGTTCAGATCGATACTCTCTTGGTCGAAAGCAACCAATATATCCAAGTCATCAGAAATCGCGCGAATCGGTGTTGTGCTGATGCGAATTTTGTTGTTTGTATGTCCGCCTTTAATCCTTGAAGAGAAATGACGATAACCATATAAATAATAGCCCAACCGGTTGAGCGCGGTGGAGAAGATCCGATCTGTACTTTCGACGCCTTCCCCTTGTTGCCCCCCGATCTTCCAAGACAATTGACTGATCAAAATGCCCATCTCCTCTTTGTAGCCATTCCAGCGCTTTCTAAAATGGCATGCGTAAACGATCGTCGCCGCCCTCTGACGACATCAAGTTTATTTCCATCGTAAAATCGAAAAATACGGATCCGGTTTACCCAAGCGTAAACGGCTGTCGCCTTCCTTTGGCAGCAACAACTTACGTTTCGCGTTGAAATATAAGCACAGTATAAACAGCAAATTTATACTTTCTTATATTTTAAAAATGAAACGTATTTCGACATGATCTAGCGATAAATGTGTATCTTCTTATAACAGTCACAACAATTTTAAAGGTCAAAGTGCCAAAATGCAAGATGTAAACGCTTATAGGGAACGATAGTTTGTTTAGATGAAATCAATACCGCAATTAGATCGTAGATGTTTATTTCGTTAAGGCAGCTGCTTCAGCAAAAAATCAATCGCATTTCCGCTGAAAAACCGCTCTGTCTGCTGCTCCGTATAACGCTTTAGCAGCGTTTCCTTTAGATTAACGAGCTCACCAGGATGAGTTAGTCCTTCCACATAGGCATCGATACCGTCAAAATCCGAACCTAACATGATCGATCGCTCTCCGCCCAGCTCACACATATATTCAATATGCCGCACAACGTCGTCGATCGTTACCCGCTCTGACTCTGATAGGAAATAAGGCACGAACGTGATGCCGAGCATGCCGTCTTTGGCGATAATGCGTTTAATTTGCTCGTCCGACAAGTTGCGTGGATGATCGTATACCCCTTTAGCATTGGAATGCGAAGCGATTATCGGTCTCTTCGTCCGCTCTGCGGTATCCCAGAAGGCTTGTTCGGATAAATGAGATACATCCAGTAGGATTCCCCATTTATCGCATTCGTCAACGAATTGACGCCCGAGGCCTGTCAAGCCGCCGCCTCGCGGTTCCATCACGCCATCCGCTGCCCAATTCGCATTATTCCAAGTCATGCCAGCCGCCCGAACGCCAAGCCTATGCAAGGTGCGCAACATGGACATATTCCCTTGCAGACCGTCCACTCCCTCAAGCGAGAGCAACGCTCCGATTTTGCCCGTTTCCAGACAATGCTCCAGATCGCTGGCCGATCGTACCCATGCCATATTATCGCATGTCAGAACCTGCTCGTGAAATCGGTCGATGCTTTCCAGTATCGGTTCCAGTCTTCCGCTTACCGCCCTCGGTATGTATATCGCAAACGTTTGGAGCACCGTGCCCGAAGCCTGCAGCCTTTCGTATGTAACATCGAGTGTACCTGGCTTGCCGCCTTGAAAGGTCAACTGCTCGTCTTCCAGCAGCTTGCAAAGCACATCACAATGGAAATCAACGACTTTCATAAGACACCTCGCATATCCAAGTTATATATGTGTAATCCTATGCATTCAAAAAAACCTGTCTACGACGTAAACAGGCGAACGATTTGATCGGTCATCCAGACATTCCGCCGCCGCTCTACTATTTCGTTATTATCGTGGCTCCACGATCAGCTTAATTGCCGTTCGATCCTCGCCGTCAATAACGATGTCTGTAAAAGCCGGTATGCAGATGAGATCTACCCCGCTGGGAGCGACGAACCCTCGTGCAATTGCTACTGCTTTAATCGCTTGATTGAGCGCCCCTGCGCCGATAGCCTGCAATTCAGCGCCGCCGCGCTCTCTGAGAACACCAGCCAATGCGCCTGCAACGGAATTTGGATTGGACTTTGCTGAAACTTTTAATACATCCATGAAAAGTACCTCCCCTGGGAATGTTGGATGGATTCCACTTCTAAATAGTATTCGAGGGAGGTTAAAAAATTCCTGCTTTATTCGTCACACTTTACAAGCTATTCTGAATAGTCGCACTTTTCAAAGATTTCGAGCCTTACATAAGCAGCCATTCGTCCTCGGTTAGTCGAATTTTTTGCATTTTCGTCGCTTTTCCCGTAGCATCGTCTAGCTGAACGGATACGGCATGCAAATGCCATTTTCCCTCGTCAACGACAAAACGAACAGGCATTTGGGTAATAAATTTATGAAGGACTGCGTTGCGTTCCATACCTAAAACGCCTTCTTTTGGGCCAACCATGCCCACGTCGGTTAAGTAAGCTGTGCCGCCGGGCAATATCGTATCGTCATTCGTTTGTACATGGGTATGGGTGCCGACAACAATCGACGCTCTCCCGTCTAAATGCCAACCCATAGCGATTTTCTCAGAGGTCGCTTCTGCATGAAAATCAACTAAAATGTTGTTTGTCTTCTGGCTTGCTTGCTCTACCAGCTCATCCGCCTTGGCGAACGGACAATCGATTGGTGGCAGGAACGTTTTTCCTTGCAAATTAATGATGGCCAGCTGTTTGCCGCCCGCTTTAATGAAAGCCATGCCTTGACCTGGCGCACTCTCATGGAAATTGGCCGGACGCACAAGTCTTGGCTCATCGTCGATCCATTCGAATATATCTTTATTATCCCACGTATGGTTGCCCATCGTAATGCCGTGGACACCCCATTCGAAAAATTCCTTCGCTATGTTCGCCGTAATGCCTCTGCCGGCGGCTGCATTCTCGCCATTCACAATTATAATATGCGGATTATATTTGCTCTTCAGCGCGGGCAATACCCGCTTAAGTGCGCTTCTTCCTACATTGCCTACAATATCGCCGATGAATAATACGTTCGTGCTCACTTCTAATCCACTTCCTTCTATTTGTACGCTATATGCAGAAAAAGTGGCTGACGAGCAGCCACTTTTCGGTATTGCATATGTGGTTCGTTGTTTATTTCGCGTATTCGACCGCTCTTGTCTCACGAATAACGGTGACTTTAATATGCCCCGGATAATCGAGTTCGCTCTCGATTTTCTTCGTAATGTCGCGTGCAAGTCGGAACGCTTCCGTATCATCGATCTTCTCTGGCTGTACCATAACGCGCACTTCACGACCAGCTTGAATCGCGTACGACTTCTCAACGCCTTCGAACGACTCGGAGATATCTTCAAGCTTCTCCAGTCGCTTGATATACGTCTCAAGCGTTTCACGACGTGCTCCAGGACGCGCAGCCGACAAAGCATCAGCTGCTCCAACGAGCATTGCGATAACGGAAGTTGCCTCGCAATCGCCGTGATGGGAAGCGATACTGTTAATAACAACAGGATGCTCCTTGTATTTCTTAGCAAGCTCTACGCCAATCTCCACGTGTGAGCCTTCCACTTCGTGGTCAAGCGCTTTCCCGATGTCATGCAGCAAGCCTGCGCGCTTCGCGAGTGTAATATCCTCGCCTAGCTCGGCAGCCATCAGACCTGTCAGGTAAGCAACCTCCATGGAGTGCTTCAATACGTTTTGACCATAGCTCGTCCGATATTTCAATCGGCCCAGAATCTTGATTAGATCTGGATGCAAGCCATGCACCCCAACCTCGAAAGTAGCCTGCTCACCGTATTCACGGATACGCTCATCCACTTCTTTGCGGGATTTCTCGACCATCTCTTCGATGCGGGCAGGGTGGATACGTCCGTCAGCCACAAGTTTCTCCAAGGATGTACGAGCAATTTCACGTCTAATCGGGTCAAATCCAGACAAAATGACCGCTTCCGGTGTATCGTCGATGATGAGATCGATACCGGTCAATGTTTCCAAAGCACGGATATTGCGGCCTTCGCGCCCGATAATGCGGCCTTTCATCTCTTCATTAGGCAACGTTACGACTGATACCGTCGTCTCTGCCACATGATCCGCCGCACAGCGTTGAATAGCTAGGGAAATAATGTCTCGCGCTTTTTTGTCCGCTTCTTCCTTCGCTTGCTGCTCGATCTCTTTAATCATTTGTGCTGTCTCATGTCGTACTTCCTGTTCAACATTCGACAAAATAATTGATTTCGCATCTTCCATCGTCAGACTAGATATACGCTCAAGTTCACTGAGCTGCTGCTTATAGATGGAGTCGATCTGCTCCTGCGTTTCTTCGATCCGCTTCTCTTTGTTGGCTACAGATTCTTCTTTGCGTTCTAGCGCTTCTATTTTCTTATCCAACGACTCCTCTTTTTGGAGCAAACGTCGTTCTTGACGTTGAGCCTCATTGCGTCGTTCACGAATGTCTCTCTCGGCTTCCGAACGGAGCTTGTGGACTTCGTCTTTTGCCTCAAGTACGGTTTCCTTTTTCTGTGCCTCCGCTTCCTTCTTCGCGTTTTCCACGATTTGGACTGCGGCTTGCTCAGCACTCGAAATTTTAGCCTCTGCAATCGACTTTCGAATAAAATAACCAATCACAAAGAAAATTACGCCAACAAAGAGACAGATCAAGATCCAATATGCATTATGCATCTTGTTCACCTCCTTGTTGCACACCAAGCTTGCACCTGGGATGATATTAGGTTTTCAATCGGTTTCCAAACCGTTTCTCATCTACCATTTTGACGAAAATAATCGTTTCGAATCAACTTTTGGAAGGAAAATTGATTCAAATAGAAGGAATACATCCTCATTTTATCGTTTCGTAAAATCAATTGTCAAGCGAAAACGGCTTACAGCTTCCTTTAGTACTCCTCATCCATGTCGAAAGCATCCTCATCTTCATCACTATCAACTGACTTCACGGCTTCTCTAGCGATGTCGCTGGGGAATCCGCGCCTAAGCAAAAAGACAATCAGCTTCTGTTTTCTCTCCTTCGGCGTGCCTTTGAGAGAACGCCATTTCTTTCCAGCAGCTGCAGTTGCGGATGCTAACTCCGCTTCTCCATTCAGCGTACGCAGCGCTTCTCCGGCCAACTCTTGCGAGATGCCATGCTGCTGCAGCTCCTGCTTAATCCAATGTCTACCTTTAAGACCGCTCTTCAACCGCTGAGCAGCGAATTGAAGCGCATATTGTTCATCATCCACAATATGCTCGCTTTCTAAACGGTCGAGCGCATAACGAATATTCATTTCATCGAATTGCTTCCTTAATAAATACTGCTCGATTTGCTTTCTAGTCCTCGGCTTTGAGCCCAAGTAATAAACCGCTAATGCATAAGCGCGATATCGCTCGTCCTCCGTTCTTATCTCTTCCAGCTCCGACTCCGTAAGCAATCGGCCCTTCATAAGACTGAACTTTATAAGGATATCCTCATGGACACTTAATAGCGGCTCCTCTGATCCTGCGAACAACTGGTATCTCCGACGTACCTTCTTGTCTTGCTTAACGGATAAAATAATCCATCCATCATCTTCCGAATGCTGCTCATCCACTGTGCTGACTACCTCCTGACAAGCTGACGTGACTGCCATTAGGCGGTTAAGTCGCTTTAAACGAAGCTTCGCCGCCCCTACGGGACGGCGAAGCGACATTAGCTATAGATTCTCATATTACTGTTACAGCTCTATTCCAAATCTTCGAATTCATCTTCTTCTTGCGGCTCTTGGTCAAAGTTCGCTTGTTGCGCCGTAGCCGATAGATTACTGGCATCACGAATCTTCTTCTCGATAACAGCAGCAATGTCCTTGTGGTCCTTCAAATATTGCTTCGAGTTCTCGCGGCCTTGTCCAAGACGCTCGCCTTCATAAGAGAACCAAGCACCGCTCTTCTGAACGATATCCATCTCAACGCCGATATCGATCAAGGAGCCTTCCCTCGAGATGCCCTCGCCGTACATAATATCGATCTCTGCTTGCTTGAACGGAGGCGCAACCTTGTTCTTCACGACCTTGATACGCGTACGGTTACCGACCATATCATTACCTTGCTTCAGCGTCTCAACGCGACGTACATCAAGACGTACGCTGGAGTAGAACTTCAATGCGCGTCCGCCCGGTGTTGTCTCCGGATTGCCGAACATAACGCCAACCTTCTCACGCAGTTGGTTAATGAAGATCGCAATCGTCTTCGACTTCGAAATCGCGCCGGACAGCTTGCGGAGCGCCTGCGACATTAAGCGAGCTTGAAGGCCGACGTGCGAATCCCCCATATCCCCTTCGATCTCTGCCTTCGGAACGAGTGCGGCAACGGAGTCAATGACGATAACGTCAACTGCGCCGCTTCGTACAAGCGCTTCGGCGATCTCGAGTGCTTGCTCGCCTGTATCAGGCTGCGAGAGCAACAGCTCGTCAATGTTAACACCAAGCTTGCTGGCATAGAGGGGATCAAGCGCATGCTCCGCATCGATGAAAGCAGCTTGTCCGCCAATACGTTGTACCTCTGCAATGGCATGAAGAGCAACTGTCGTCTTACCGGACGATTCAGGTCCATATATTTCAATAACGCGACCACGAGGTAAGCCCCCGATTCCAAGCGCAATATCTAGAGCAAGCGAACCGCTAGGAACGGTCTCTACTTGCATGTGTGTAGATTCACCTAATTTCATGATAGAACCTTTACCAAATTGTTTCTCGATTTGGCGTAAAGCCATCTCTAACGCAGCGCGACGGTCCGACAAGAAACTCACATCCTTCATCGTTTATATTTGTATGATACCTTACTTGTGACTGCTTGCCAAGCATTTTTTTCGAACATACATTCGCTTTTTTTCTAGATGCACATGCCAGAGGACAATAAAAAAACCGCAGCAAAGTATTCTTCGCCACGGTTCTTCCGATAACTACTTTCGATTATAGATCTGCCTTCGACAAAAGACAAGCTTTTTTTCAGCATCAGTGTTAGCCAGTAAAAAGATCGGCTGCTTAGCTTCTTCGTTACATCCCGCTCCCGATCACTGCTCCCGAAGAGCCTGCCAGAGTCGGTACATCGCAGCTTTCACCGCTCTTAAGCGTATCATCGCTCGATCTCCGCTTAGGTTCGCAGTGTGCACGAGCGTATCCTTGCCCCGTTCCGCAATGGCGAAGTAGACAAGACCAACCGGCTTGCCCTCCGACTCGGAAGGTCCGGCAACGCCAGTAAGCGAGACGCCGAAGTCGGCATCGGCTAATTGTCTGACACGTTCAGCCATGAGAGCGGCTGTCGACTCGCTGATCGCCCCAGGAGCGCCGTCTCCTTCGAGCTGCGACATCGGAATGCCGAGCAACCGATGCTTCATCTCGTTCGTATAGGTTACGACACCTCCCACGAACTCGCCACTGCTGCCAGGAACGTTCGTAACGAGCTCCGCGAACAATCCCCCACTACAGCTCTCCGCGCTTGCCAGCTTGCGTCGCGAGCCTCTCAGGAGCTGTACGATAGCCTCCTCCAGCGGGATGTCATCCTGCGCATACAAATGCTCTCCGATTCTAGCTTTGATCTGCTCGACGATATCGTCGATCTTCCGCTCTGCTTCAGCAAGCGTTGCCGCCTTCGTGGACACGCGTACCGCCACTTCGCCTTCCTTCGCATAAGGGGCGATAGTCGGATCGCTTTGAGCTTCAATGAGATCGATAAGCCTCGCTTCGAGATTCGACTCCCCAATACCGGCAAACTTAAGCTGACGCGAATATAGCGGCTGCTCATCAATCAGCTTCGTTCGAAGCCACGCTTCGCCAGGACCATCGATCATCGGTTTCATCTCTTTAGGCGGGCCAGGCAGCAGCAAATAAAGCGTACCGTCTACGTCCAGACCATTGCCGACCGCAAGACCGGCGCTATTGTCAATCGCATCGCTGCCCTCGATCATATTTGCTTGGCGGCGATTGCTCTCGACCATATGCAATCCTCGTGAACCGAACAGGTGCTCAATGCGCTCCATTGATGAGGAGTGAAGATATAGTCCTCTTCCCAAGTAGTCGGCCAGCACATCCTTCGTCAGATCGTCTAGCGTAGGACCAAGTCCCCCTGTGAAGACAAGCAGATCTGCGCGCGCGCGTCCAATTTCGATTGCTTTCCTTAATCTTGCGGCATTGTCGCCAACAACCGTTTGATAATATACGTCGATGCCAAGCGAAGCAAGCTTTTGCGATAAATACTGCGCATTCGTATTTACAATTTGGCCAAGCAGCAGTTCTGTGCCGACCGCAATAATTTCTGCCTTCATCCGCAGCCTCTCCTTTGCTACATGTGTGAGCGTTCTAATATCCTACTATATGCAAAAGCACCCTTCCTTTAATCGGAAAGATGCTTATCGGCTATTCTACGGGAATTAATTTCTTATTCTTCACAAAGTAATCAACGCCAGAGTATACCGTTATTGCTGCTGCTATCCAGCTCGCAATGACATCGAAAGGAAAATCGATGAAGGCGAATGGGAAGTTGTTAATAAGCAGCGCAATAATCATCGTAATCTGAATGGCTGTCTTCCATTTGCCCCATTTGCTGGCGGCCATTACCGAACCTTCGAGCAAAGCGACTTGACGCAAGCCCGTCACAGCAAATTCACGGCTAATGATAATGATCGCAATCAATGCGCTCAACTTGTCCATTTCAACGAGCGAGATAAGTACGGCTGCCACAAGCAGCTTGTCTGCGAGCGGATCGAGCAGCTTGCCTAGATTGGTGACGATCTTGTTCTTACGGGCAATATAACCATCAAGACCATCCGTGCTCGCCGCCACTATGAAAATAAGCGCCGCAACGATTTGATTGTATGTAATGGTGAAGTCGGCTATTGTAAGCGACCCTAGATCAACTTTCATCAGCAAAAACAACATAATAACTGGTACCAAAAAAATTCTGGCAAGCGTTATGCGGTTCGCCAGATTCATGCAATTACCTCCCCGGACATGTCAAACTCAAAGGTGTGCGTAACACGTACCTTATGGATCGAACCATTTTCATGCAGCCTACAAATACTTCGAGTTCAAGTATAATACATGGTTTTCTATGTGTCAAAAACAGCCAATGCAGTTTTTTTCATCTTATAGTATATAAAAAACTGCAAAACCCCGCTTTGCGAACGATCGACAAAGCGAGGCTCAAGGCGGCTATGTAACGTTGTGCAGCTCTAGATGCAAAGTTATCGATAATTCATGAATTGCAGCTCAATCGGCAATTCCGCTCCGCGCAAAAGTGCCATAACCGCTTGAAGGTCGTCGCGGCTCTTGCCCGTCACCCGAATTTGATCGCCTTGAATTTGGCTCTTTACTTTAAGCTTCGAATCGCGAATCAAAATATTGATTTTTTTGGACACATCCTGCTCGATGCCTTGTCTTAGCTTAATCTTTTGGCGGACCGTACCTGCCGAGGCGCCTTCGATTTTGCCGTAATCCATATTTTTGATCGGTACGCCGCGCTTAACCATCTTGGACAACAAGATGTCTATAACTGCCTTCAGCTTATAATCATCATCGGAGCCGATAACAAGCTCTTCTTTCTCAAGCGCAATACTGCTCTTGCTGCCCTTGAAGTCGAACCTCGTCTCGATCTCTTTCTCGGCTTGCGATATCGCATTAACGAGCTCTGCCATATCAACCTTTGATACAATGTCAAATGAACTTTCTGAACTCAACTATATTCTCTCCTCTCGTACTTCTATTCAGATGTTACGGAGTCCGGCTCGTTGCCCGCTCCGCCAGTTTCTCCTGTTTCGCTCGTATCGGTCGGCTGTCCCGCTGAGACGATCGGATTAATTAGCAGCTTCTTCGATCCGGCACGGTCGCCGTCAGGAACAGGCACGCCGTCAACCGTAATTTCCGTGAGGTCAGCCCGGCCGACATTCACATACAAAGTCTGCGTTAGATCGTGCGTCTCAATCGTCCCGTCATCCGCATTGGCCGAATACAGCTTCTCGCCGCCTGCGCCGCCTACGCGAATCTCAAGCCAGCTCTTGCCGCCGCTAACCTTAATCTCCAACTTATGCGTTCCCTCAGGACCGATATCGTATTTATCCGCTTTGCCGACTTTACTTGCGAAAGTAACCGTCGTCGGAACCTGAGTCGGTTCCGGTGTTGCAGTAGGCACCGGATTGTCCGTGCTTGTGCCGTTTCCTTCGTTATTGTCCGTTGGAGGGTGCGAAGCATCGGTAATCGGCGTCTTCTGATCGAGCTTGTCTGCCGGATTTGGGTCACGATTAATGACAAACATCCACACCACAACAAAAATAAGGATTAGAAAACACCACATCATTACGTTAAAGCCGATTTTCCCCATACGCTCCGACGATTGCGACTTCACTCTGCGAGGCGCCCGTACAGGAATCGGTTCTGCGGTTTGTTCCTTCTGGGCTGCAGGCACCTCATGCTGATAGAGCCGCAGCACTTCGTCGGGATCAAGTCCGACCGCTTCGGAGTAGTTTTTCACGAATGCCCTTACGTAGAAGCTGCCTGGCAGAATGCTATGATCTCCGCTTTCAATCGCTTCCAGATACCTTTTGCGAATCTTCGTAGTCTCTTGAATATCATCCAACGACAACCCTCGCTGCTCCCTCGCCTTGCGAAGCAGCGCGCCCAAATCAGACATTGAAATACCTCCTTCCTACCCTGCTTTAGAAGTCGTCTGTATAATTTGCGGTAAATTTCTCATAAGAAATCTCTTCATCAGGAGAATTGCGCAGTTCAACGATAATATCGAAGTGGCTGTAATCGTAATGGGACTCCTTTATGAAAATGTCCGGATGCTCAATGACCTTCGTCGATGGCATGGCCATAATCTCTTGAAGCAGCGCATGATGCTTCTCATTGGAACGAATCGTGCTTACGATACCATCGATGATATAAATATTGTTTGGCCCCATCTCGTCCTCAGACAACTGGCTGCGAACCGTCTGCCTAAGCAGCGTCGAGGATACGAAGGTCCAACGTTTATTGGAACACACGCTGCCCGCAATGATCGACTCGGTCTTGCCGACACGCGGCATGCCGCGCAGCCCGATCACTTGATTGCCGTCGCGCTTGAACACTTCGCCAAGGAAGTCAACCAATATGCCAAGCTCGTCTCTCGTGAAACGGAACGTCTTGCGGTCATCGGAATCTCGCTCGATATATCTACCGTGACGAACGGCCAATATATCGACAATCGTAGGCGTTCTAAGCTTGTTGACTGTAATGTTGTCAACCTTCTGCAGCATTTTGCCCAGCAGCTCGATCTTCTCATCGTCGTCCGTCTGCAGCAGCATGCCGCGGGTACGATCCTCGACTCCGTTAATGGTCATAATGTTTACTTCGAGCATCCCGAGCAAAGAAGCGATGTCTCCGAGCAATCCCGGACGGTTTTTATGTATTTTGTACTCCATATACCACTGTTTTTTTTCCATTGCCTGCTGTCACCGTCCTAAATTTGAACATAATCGTAATGGTTGTGCGGAAAATTATACGTCATAAAGCATTATTCTACAATTTTCATCACAATCCTGCAACCTCACATGAAACATTGCAGAAAAGCCTCCATTTCGGAGGCTTCTCTGCTGCTTCACTTTGATTGCGACGATTACGGCTGTTTAGGACACAGCCTGCGGTTCTAAGATTCCTGGACGAGCTTCACCATCAAGCAAGAGAGCGTTTTGCGCTCTGCTTCATCGCCGGCATCCCAAAGCTGCTTCAGAAGACGTTCTTCCTCGTTCTTTGGATCGACCTTCTCATCCAAGAATGAACCGATCTCGAATGCTAAGCTCGCAATCGTCTCCTCGGTCATCCCCATCTTCTTAGCTTGCGATACGCGATCAGCCAAGAAATGCTTCCATGTAGCAAAGTTAGTTAGGACGGTTGACATGACTCTTCGCCTCCTGTGGGTGTGGAAAAGAATAAGCAACAGTCCTTATGATGCGATATTGAGGTCTTGATTATTCAACAAACGGGCATTGCACAACATTGGATGCTTGTCCTACGTATGCCATCCGCCGTTCGGGCTAATAATTTGCCCTGTTATATACGATGATTCCGGCAACGATAAGAAATAGACGAGCGATGCAATCTCTTCAGGCGACCCGAAGCGTCCGACCGGAATTTCCTGCTGCAGCGCAGCCTTCTCTTCCTCGTTGAAGCTATCCATCATGACCGTATCAACAGCTCCTGGCGCAACCGCGTTCACCGTCACCCCAGAGGGCGCCAGCTCCTTAGCCAGCGCCTTCGTGAATGCATTCATGCCGCCCTTGGTCGTCGAGTACAGAACCTCGCAGGAGGCGCCTGAGATGCCCCAAATGGACGATACGTTAATAATACGACCGAAACGCTCCGCAATCATATGAGGCATGAATAGCTGCGAACAGAGAAACATGCCTTTCAAATTAACAGCCATGACGTCGTCCCAGTCTTGCTCGGTGACATCCATTAACATGCCGTAATGCGATATGCCTCCGTTGTTAACTAAAATATCAGGCAGCATATGATGGCTTTTCAGCTTGTCGCGCATCCGCTCAAGCTGTTCTTTGGAGCGCAGATCGGCGGAGATGGTTAATACATTTGCGCCTAGCGCCATGCATGTGCGAGCCGTTTCGTTAGCCGCTTCATGCGAATGCAAATAATGAATGACGATATTGACGCCTTCCGCGGCGAATCGTTTGGCGATGGCCGCCCCGATGCCGCGGCTTCCCCCGGTAATCAAAACCGTCATTTGCTGCAAAGTCTTCACTCCGCAGGCGATTGCACGATCGACACGGACATTTGATTAAAGTCGAAATGCCCGCGAAGACGTTCATTAATTTGATCTAATGTGCAGCTTTCGTAGAATGCCAGCACATCGAACATATCGCTGTCGCGGAAGCGGTATCTCGTAAACTCGCCGGCAATCGCTTCTGGGGAATTAAGCATCCGGAGATATCCGCCGATTTTTTTGCGTTTGGATCGCTCGAACGCCGCAGGCTCGATACCAGACTCCAGTAGCGCTTCGACCGCTTGCTTGATTTGAGCAATCAGCTCATCGGGCTTCGGCGTATCACCGCCGACAACCGAGAATGAATAACCGCTGCTAGAATTGTATTCATGACCGAATGAATCGGAGATCAAGTCTTGCTCATACAGACTCTGATAGAGCTTCGAGCTAGGGCCGATCAGCGCGTCAAGCATAAGCTTCGTCTCGACCTCTTGGCGGAGCAGCGCTTCGCCTTCGAGACCAACCTCTTTCTCCTTAAAGCCGATCATCACTTTCGGAAGCGAGACAGGAAGCTCGGATACTTTACGCTTTATTTTGACCGAAGAAGGCTCATCGTCAAAGAAGCGCCGTATTTCGCCTTGCGGCCTGAACGTCTTGCTGCTTTGGTTAGCTCGCACGAGATCAAACACTTCATCGGCCTTTACGCCGCCAACCACGAACAGCAGCATGTTGGACGGGTGATAAAAGGTTTCGTAACAGCGATACAGTGTTTCCTTGTCGATCTGGTAGATGGACTCAACCGTACCGGCAATATCGATATGCACGGGATGATTGTGATACAAGGCGTCAATCAAGCCGAAGTATACTCGCCAGTCGGCATTGTCCCTGTACATGTTGATTTCCTGCTCGATGATGCCTTTTTCCTTATCGACATTCGTATCGGTGAAATACGGATTTTGAACAAAATTAATGAGCGTCTCCAGATTGGCATTAATCTGTTCGGTCGCCGAGAACAAATAGACGGTTCGGTCGAAGCTCGTAAAGGCGTTCGCCGAAGCACCCTGTGCGGCGAATACGGCGAAGATGTCGCCGGTCGGCTCTTCGAACATTTTGTGCTCCAGAAAGTGCGCAATACCGTCGGGGACTTTCACGGGTTCTTCTGTGCCGACCGCAAAGTTGTTGTCGATCGAGCCGTATTTCGTCGAGAAGGTGGCATACGTCTTCTGGAAGCCTTCCTTCGGCAACACAATCACTTCCAGGCCGTTATCCAATATTTCGCGATAAAGCGTCTCCTGTACATTCGGATAGTTCAACGTTTCCACGCTATTATGCCTCCTTTCGATCGCGCAAGAAGTAGACGGTATCAAGCTGTACACGGCTCGCTACGCGCACGATGTCCTCAGCCGTAACCGCTTGAACCTGCTCCAGCAGTTGCTTCGCGCTGCGTTCGTTGCCTGTCAGCACACCGTTGAAGTCGTACGCGATCATTTCGTAAGCCGAATCCTGCAATTCCCGCAAATGATTCGCAATCATCGCTTTCGTCTGATCGAGCTCCAGCTCTGAAATTTGGCCTTGGCGCAGCGATTCAAGCTGTTCCTTTATTATGGTGACGGCTTTTTCGTAGTTTTTGATTTCGATGCCGGACTGAATCGTGCAGATACCCTTGTGACCATCCAGACGGGAAGCTGCGTAATAGGCGAGACTTTCTTTCTCACGCACGTTAAGGAATAACTTCGAATGCGGGTAACCGCCAAGAATCCCGTTATACATAAGCGCTGCAGGGTAATCGTCGTCTGCGTAGCCTACGCCTGTGCGAAGACCCATATTAAGCTTGCCTTGGTTAACGTCCATTTTGTCGATGACAGTCTTAACTTCGCTTACTTGATGCTTAACATCCGGCAAGCTATAGCCTGCGGGTGTGCCAGGCTTCAACTGGAAAGCCTTTGCGACAAGCTGAGTCACTTCCTCCAGTGTTGTATCTCCTACGACATACAAATCAAGCGCTGCTTGCTCCAGCCAGCGCTCATAGTGTTCGAAGAGCGACGTCGGCGTGATCTCGCTGATCTCCGCAAGCTTACCTAGCGGATGAAGCCTATAAGGCTCATCCTTGCACATTTCCTCGAGGCAGCGCTCAGCCGCATATCGAATCTTATCGTTGACGATTGACTCGAGCCGCTTGCGAAGCGTCTCCTTCTCGGCATCCACATATTTGGCTCTGAACGCTTCCCGCTCCTTCGCAGGATCAGTGAACACTTCGCCAAGGAAAGTGATCGATTCGTCCAAAAGCGGAACGTCGCTCGAGACGAACTGATCATTAATCACATCGAGACGGAATTGCACGATCTGTGCATCGCCTCGCTTATATACATCAAAACCGAAGCCTGCGCCATACAAGTCGTCAAGCCGTTCACGGAACGCAATCGTCTCCGGGGTGCTTGCTGTACCTCTGCGCAGCACGAACGGAATAAGAGCTACAGGCGTTACGTTGTCTTCCTCAAGCGGAAGTCCTGCAAATAACGATATAGCAAACGTTTTGAATCGTTTCGTAGGCAATACATGAAGCCGAATACGCTCCAACTGCCCTCTCTCGAATTGGGTCACTAAAGGTTAGCTCCTTTCGCTCTTGCAGTTATGTAAGCACGTTGACCGATTTTAAACATAATCTATTCCAAATGACCATCTGCTATACCATTCTAACCTATAAGAAATGGAAGAAGCAACCGACGCTGCGCAAGGCAGTAACGGCTGCTTCCTCTCTTTGTTGCGATGTAGATTACATGCAAAATATGTGTTTGCCAATCGTCTTAATCTGCGTTCGCGTCCAAATCCACTTCGACGTCGCTGTGACCGGATTGAAGTAGTAGAGACAGCCGCCGGATGGGTCCCAGCCGTTAATCGCATCCTCTACTGCATCTTTGGCACGTTCGTTCGGCGTTAAATAAATTTGGCCGTCTGCAACTGCAGTGAAAGCGCCGGGTTGAAATATGACGCCGTAGATTGTATTCGGAAAGCTCTCTGATTTCAGACGATTCAAGATGACAGCCGCAACCGCAACTTGGCCTTCATAAGGCTCGCCGCGCGCTTCTCCATATACGGCATTCGCCATAATCTTCAGATCGTTGTCGGTCAAGCCAAGCCGATTCGATTGACCGATCGAAGTAGCATCGCCGGTTGCCGTCTCTTTGCTTGGCCCGCTACCACTACCGCCGCTACTGCCGCCTGTTGAAGGCGAATTCGCAGCAGTCGGCTTCCACGACTTCGTGGCTTCCCATAACTTCAGCTTCGTCTTCGCGCCGACGACTCCGTCCGACTTAAGTCCGAATTTCCATTGAAACCACGTTACCGCATTTTTGGTCGTTGTACCGAATTGCCCGTCGATCTTGCCGTTATAATAGCCCAAATATTTCAATCGACCTTGCAATTCGTATACATCCGAGCCCGAGGAGCCCACCTTGAGTGTTGCGCTGCTAAATGTTTCAGTTGCTTCATTCGAATAGCTTCGCAGCAAGGAGAAGGTGCCGAACAAGATCAGCACAATGACCGAGGTCACTACAATCAAACGATTTTTCATGAAGGGATCTGCCTTTCTCTTGCAAGTTAGTTCGCTGAAGTGAGCGTTACCTAACCTTATTATGAGAAAGTAATCCTGCTTCTATGCACCTCTTCCAGCTAACCCAATAGAAGGGCGGCTTAAGAGCCCGTTTTGCCAGCTTGGAACTGCTCCATCGTCATTAATACTTCACGCGGCTTGCTGCCTTCATAAGGACCGACAATCGACTTCGCTTCCATCTGATCGATTAGCCTTGCAGCTCTCGTATAGCCGATTCGCATCCGTCGCTGCAGCAACGAGACGGACGCTTGCTTCGCTTCCAGTACGATCTGCACAGCTTGATCGTACAGCTCGTCAAGCTGCATGTCATTGCTCGATGTGTCGTCGTCGATCTCGGGAACGAGATCTTCCTTGTACTCCGCTTCTGCTTGTCCTCGGGCGTAATTAACAAGGACCTCGACCTCTTGATCGGAAAGAAATGCGCCTTGCACCCTTATCGGCTTCGACATGCCGACAGGCAAGAACAACATGTCGCCGCGACCGAGCAGCTTCTCCGCTCCAACCATGTCGAGAATGGTGCGGGAATCTACCTGCGAAGAAACACCGAAAGCAATGCGGGACGGTATATTCGCCTTAATGACACCGGTAATAACGTCAACGGAAGGCCTTTGCGTCGCAATAATCAAGTGGATGCCGGCAGCGCGCGCCATCTGGGCAAGACGCGCGATTGAATCCTCTACATCATTCGCTGCAACCATCATTAAATCAGCTAACTCGTCTACGATAACGACTATGTATGGCAATACAGCGGATGGGTTGTCCGCCACCAAGTTGTTGTAACCCTCGATGTTGCGCGTCGCTGACTTGGAGAATAGCTCATACCGCTTCTCCATCTCAACAACAATCTTCTTAAGCGCCAGCGAAGCTCTGCGCGGATCGGTTACGACAGGCGCAAGCAAATGCGGAATCCCATTGTATACGTTAAGCTCAACCATCTTAGGGTCAATCATAAGAAACTTTACTTCGTCCGGCGTTGCTTTGTACAAAATGCTCGTAATGATACCATTGATACATACGGACTTGCCTGATCCCGTTGCCCCTGCAACGAGCAGATGGGGCATCTTCGCCAAGTTGCCGATGATAGGCTGTCCAGATATATCTCGACCGAATGCAATGGATAGTCTTGAAGTTGCATTTTGGAACGGGACGGTCTCCATGACCTCGCGCATCGTAACGACCGACACTTCCATATTCGGCACTTCAATACCGATTGCCGACTTGCCGGGAATCGGCGCTTCCATCCGAATATCCTTAGCTGCAAGAGCAAGCGCAATGTCATCCGTCAAGCTGACGATACGACTGACCTTCACGCCTGTAGCAGGCTGAACCTCGTAGCGTGTTACAGCTGGTCCGCGAACTACGTCAAGCACGGTTGCTTTGACACCGAAGCTTTCCAGTGTCGCCTCCAGCTTGCGCTTCGAATCGTATTTATCGGTAGCATCAGCTCCCTTGCCTATGGAGCTTGGCTTTGTCAGCAGCGAGAATGGCGGCAGCAAGTATGGCTTTTCTACCGGTCTTTCCTCCGCTATCGGCCTGCGGGGCGCATGCTCATCGCCGCTCACAGATACAACGAGAGCTTCCGATGTTTCCACCGAGCCTATACTTGCGCTTATAACCTCGCTAGGAACAGCTGCTCCGTCTCGAAGCATAACATCGTCTTCATCAGTGTCATTGGTTGAATCTTCACCGCCATTAGGCTGCTGCTGCCATGGCAGCGGCTCTTCAACTGCCTGTGGCCATTCGCCGCGGCCAGCCTCTTCATGACGTTCAAGTTCAGACTCGATTAATTCTGGAGAATGATTAATAGTCTCGCCTTGCTCCCAAGGAGCAAGGTCGGCATCCGGCTCTACCGCGTCTCCCGCTTCACCGGACTTCTCCCAAGTCTGCTCATCATTGTCCGACTGCCAAGACGGCTTGCTTCCAGAATGACGTGTATCGTCATCCTGCTCGAATATCCACTCGTCCGATGACACATCCTTATCGACATGAGCCTCTTGTGACTGTTCTTGTCTCCATGAGAAGAACAAAGATTTTTTCTTCTTCGGCTTCACGATTTCATAATCAGCGTATTCATCATCATCATCAATCGTCTGATCGTCATCTCCGTTTACGGCGACCGGACCGTTAGATGCAGCTGCTGCCGCACGGAGCGAGGACCTTTTTGCCCATTTGGCCATTAGCAGCTTAATCATATTGCCTGACCGTTTCTGAATAATGCGGCCAAGCTCGACATAAGATTTCCCGGTCATCAGCATAATGGAGATTGCGAACATAACGAGTAATATAAGCACAGATCCGTAGTATCCGAATAATGAGAACAGCATCGAATATTGTAGTGCCCCAACATACCCGCCGCTAATTGCCCTATCTTTAATCGGCGCGTCGGGGTCAGCCGCAACCTCAGCATCCGGAGCCGATAGCAATCCCATTCGGATATCCGTACTTAATTGAGTCAATATAAGACTTCCCGAAAGCTCTGTCGTCGGGCGAAGCTTCTTATCGATCTCCGTTACCGAGCTCCACAAGGTCAATGCCAACACCAATATAAACAAGCCCGTCTTCCGATTCGACCAGCCTTTCGGCCATATCCGTTTCACCATCACATATAGCCCGACGTATATGCCGATTAAAGCAAGCACGAAATAGAACTTGCCAAGTATAAGTCCGAATAACTTAGATAATGATCGCCCGACAGTTGCTTCGCCTGACAACGCGATGATGGAAATCGTTATAAGCAAAATGCCGTAAACCTCATATTTTAGTTGTGCTGCTATCGATTTTTTACGTTTTCTTCTCTTCGCCAATTCCGTCACCTCTAGTAAAACATTATACCATAGGTGGGGAAATGTTCCTATGAGACGATGGTACTTGCAATAGCCGTTATACGTAATCGTAGTTGATAATCATGCCCGGATTAAGTCTCGGGTTCAAGTAATCATCAAGCGAGCATTCAAGTAAGCGTACGATCTTGCCCATCCCTGGCGCGACAGGCGTAACAAGCATCTTTACCCCCAGTGCCCACACCTCTTGCAGTGGCTCCATCTCTTCGCTGAATCCTTCCAGCACGATCTCTAGCGGCATACTTGTATAAAGCGTCATACGGTTGCAGCCTCCCCAACTTTTCGTTTCGTCTCATTTCTCCGTTCATCAATCAACCGATTAAGCTCCTTCAAAGCATCGCCTAATCCGCCTACACGATCGATTAAGCCGTGTTTGACTGCGTCCGCGCCGATCACAGTGGTACCGATATCGCGTGTCAGTTCTCCAGTCTTGAACATCAGCTCCTTGAACGTAGACTCCGGTATTTTGGAATGCGAGGTGACAAACCGAACGACTCGCTCCTGCATTTTGTCCAAATACTCGAATGTTTGCGGCACCCCGATCACTAGACCGTTTAATCGAATCGGATGAATCGTCATCGTGGCCGTCTCCGCAATGATGGATAAGTTGCCGGCTACCGCAATAGGTACGCCAATGGAATGTCCGCCCCCGAGAACGAGCGTAACCGTCGGCTTCGACAAGGAGGAAATCATCTCGGCAATGGCAAGGCCCGCCTCTACATCGCCTCCTACCGTATTGAGGACAATGAGAATGCCTTCTATCTTCTGATTCTGCTCCGTCGCAACAAGCTGGGGAATTAGATGCTCGTATTTAGTTGTCTTATTCTGAGGCGGCAGCACGATATGCCCTTCCACCTGACCGATAATCGTCATACAGAAGATGTTGGACTCCGCATTAACCGGTGTAGAGGTTTGGCCTAGCTGCTGAATCGTTTCGACAACAGTCGCAGCCGCTTTTTTCTTCTCATCTGCTCCAGCCGGCTCGGGTTGTTCTGCTGTCAAATCATCCATTCTGATCGTTGTCATTTAATCCATATCCCCCTCTGTGCTCATAACCTGCAACTCGTCATAGTATGGGGCTGATGGCTGAATTTATACGGCTGCGCTTCATTTGGGAGGAGGAGAAATGGATAGCCTTGCGCGAAAAAAAGAGGACCGTCAAGCATAAGCAGCCTAAACTGCGAACACTTGCGATCCTCTGTTTATCCGGAATGGAAATGGAAATTACACTTCCATAATAATCGGCAAAATCATAGGGCGGCGACGAGTTTGCTCATACAGGAAGCGGCCAAGCGCATCCTTCACATTCGTCTTAAGCGAAGCCCATTCATTTACTTTGTCATTCATTAGTTTCGTGAGCGTCGAGGTGACGATACGGTTCGCTTCATCAAGAAGTCCTTCCGATTCACGAACATAGACGAATCCGCGCGAGATGATGTCCGGGCCGGAAAGTATTGCGCCGTCTTGCTTGCTTAGCGTAACGACAACAACGAGAATCCCGTCCTGGGACAGCAGCTTGCGATCGCGCAATACGATATTGCCTACATCGCCTACGCCGAGTCCATCAATCAATACGTTGCCGGCTTGTACCTTCGAGCCCTTACGGCCTACGCCGCCTTGAACTTCAACCGTATCGCCGTTATCGATGATGAAGATGTTCTCGCGCTCAATACCGATCGATTCAGCCAGCTTAGCGTGTTGACGCTGCATACGATATTCACCGTGGATAGGAATGAAATATTTCGGCTTGATCAGGTTAAGCATAAGCTTCAATTCTTCTTGGCTGCCGTGACCGGATACGTGAACGCCGGATACGGAACCTGGACCATAAATGACGTTAGCGCCTAGACGGAATAGCTCATCAACCGTACGTCCTACATAACGCTCATTACCAGGGATTGGTGTTGCTGCGATGATGACGGTATCGCCAGGCAAAATATCGACTTTGCGATGTGTCGAACGCGCCATCCGAGTAAGTGCCGACATCGGCTCTCCTTGGCTTCCTGTGCACAGAATAACGACACGGTCAGCAGCAAGCTTATTCACTTCTTCCGGTTCGATCAACATACCTTCAGGAATGTTCAAATAACCAAGCTCGGAAGCGATTCCTACAACATTGACCATACTGCGGCCTACGACAGCAATTTTGCGGCGAGTTGCTATCGAAGCGTTAATAATTTGCTGAATACGGTGTACGTTGGATGCGAATGTGGCAACTACAACGCGTTGCGTCGATTTGCGGAAAATATCTTCGAGCTCTTCCCCTACGTTGCTCTCCGAAGGCGTGAAGCCAGGACGCTCAGCATTCGTACTGTCGGACAGCAAGGCAAGTACGCCTTTGCTTCCAATCTCAGCAATCCGCTGCAGATCGGCGAACTGATCGTTAACCGGCGTATGGTCGAACTTAAAGTCACCTGTGTGAACGACAGTGCCTTCAGGCGTGTCCAAGCTTACGCCGACTGAATCCGGGATACTGTGGTTCGTTTTGAAGAAGGATGCGCGAATCGAGCCGAACTGAATTTCGGATTCAGCGTTTATAAGAATACGCTTCGTCTCGCCAAGCAAGCCCGCTTCCTTCAGCTTGCCTTCGATTAGTCCAAGCGTAAGTTTTGTTGCATATACCGGTACATTCAAACTTTTCAACACGTAAGGCAAACCGCCAATGTGGTCTTCATGACCATGCGTGATGAGAATGGCGCGAACTTTGTCGCGGTTCTCTGTGAGGTAGGATATATCTGGAATGACGATATCGATTCCGAGCATGTCCTCTTCCGGGAACTTCAATCCCGAGTCAACAACAACAATGTCGTTGTTATATTGAATGACGTACATATTTTTTCCGATTTCGCCTGCGCCGCCTAGTGCAAATATGAGCAGCTTATCCTGGTTGTTCTTCTTCGACAAGTGGATCTAGACCTCCTTAAGGTTATGCGAAGCAGCTTGCTGCTTCGTAAGCATTATAATTTGTTGGTAAGTATGGTGAAGCCTATGACAGCTTCAGGGAAAGCATATAGTGTGGCTTATCAAGCATAAAATTCCTCGAAAGCCTATTCTTTGGAAATGTAAAGCGGTGAGCCGATCATACGAATACAGCCATTCGGCTCTGTGAAACCATAAGTCGCCACGAAAAATCATACGAAAAGTACCGAAGCTTATATAGCTTCGAAAGCGTATTCTCGATCGTTGCAAACCGAAAATGCAAATATGAGTTTACGTATGCGCTTCTATCGTCAGACGCCGTTCCGACGTTATTACTTTCGTTCTCAAATATTTGCCGCACCCAGTCACTTGAACTCATTATACATGATGAAAAAGCTGGAATACAAGTGAAACCCGATTTAGCGATATTATTTAGATTTCCCCAAAAAATAAAACCGATGCTGGACGCACCGGCTGTCGTTAAATAATTGCGTTATTTACTGAATCAAATCGCGGATGAAAGCTGCTTCCTGTTCCGTTGCCGGAATGAGCGGGAGCCTTACTTCGCCTACCGGAATTCCTTTGAGCCCTAGAGCATATTTCACTGCAACCGGATTAGGAACGGGATGAGGACAGTTGAACAAACCTTTGAATACAGGGAACAATCGACCGTTAATACGCGCGGCCTCCTGAACGTTGCCGCTCAAGTAAGCGTCGATCAGCTTCTTCATCTCTGAGCCGACGATATGGCTCGCCACGCTGACAATTCCGTAAGCGCCAACTGCAAGCGCAGGCAAAGTCATGCTGTCGTCTCCGCTGTACACGACGAAGCCTTCTGGCGCTCCGGCAATGATTAGCGTCAATTGATCGGTCGATGCGCAATCCTTCGTCGCAACAATATTGTCAATCTGTGCTAGTCGAATCGTCGTTGTTGCGGAAATATTGACGCCAGTGCGCCCTTCAACGTTGTACAGGATAATCGGCAATTTCGTTGCTTCTGCAGTTGCTTTGAAATGCTGGTACAAGCCTTCCTGGCTAGGACGGTTGTAATAAGGGGCCACAAGAAGTATGCCATCCACGCCGCAAGCTTCCGCTTCCTTCGTAAGATGGATCGTATGGGCCGTATTGTTGCTGCCTGTTCCTGCAATAATTTTGACGCGGCCTGCCGCATGCTGAACAGCGAAACGGAACAGCTCCAGCTTCTCTTCGTCGGACAACGTCGGAGATTCTCCGGTTGTTCCGCATACTACGATGCTCGTGTTTTGTTGCACGTCAATCAAGTAATCGATTAAACGTGCTGCTGTCTCCAAATCAATCTGTCCGTTTGCGTCAAACGGCGTAACCATGGCGGTAATTAGTCTTCCGAAGTCCATCTGATCTCCTCCTATAAGTATAAGAGCTTTGCCTGTTCACATCGAAGTTCGATTGGGCAAAACCAACATCGTTAACAGCTATGATTAAGACTTCATCGAATACGTGATTAATCTGTGAAACCAATATATATCGCTAACGTTGCACACTATTGCGAATAAAGCGGTAGATGAAGTTCGAACTTTGCATGCAGCGCCCGAAGCGCAGCCGCCATATCCGCTTCGCGTACAAGCACCCAGATCGTCGTATTCGAATCCGCCGATTGCATAATCGAAATGCCTTGCTCTGTCAATGCTTCGACAATTCGGGCCATTACGCCCGGTTCGCCGTTCATCCCGCCACCGATTACAGATACCTTCGCGCAGCCATTGATCGCTGCTGGAGTGAATCCGCTTTCCCTGAGCACGTTAACAGCTCGCTCAGCGTCCTGATCGAATACGGTATACACGGCTCCGCTCGGCGTAACATTAATAAAATCGACGCTAATACGATGCTTAGCCATTGACTGAAACACTTGAAGCTGAACATCGCTGCGACCTTCAATCGCTTTGACCGAAATTTGCGTTATGCCTGATACATGAGCAATGCCGGTCACATGTCGATCCCTCACCGTATGCTCTGAACGATCCGATGACCTATCGGTAACGAGTGTCCCCGGGTCTGTATTGAATGTTGAACGAACGCGGAACGGGATCTTCGCGTGCTGAGCGATCTCAACCGCGCGAGGATGTATGACCTTTGCGCCTTGCCGCGCCATATTGCATATTTCAGCGTAACTGACACGGGGTAAAGGCTTTGCTTCCTCTACAATGCGCGGATCGGCTGTCAGAATACCGCTGACATCCGTATAAATATCAACCATCTCAGCTCGCAGCGCAGCGCCAAGCGCCGTTGCCGACGTATCGCTTCCGCCTCGACCGAGCGTTGTTGTATCGCCTTGCGCAGTAATGCCTTGGAAACCTGTCACAATGACGACAACGCCAGAATGCAGCAGGCTGACGATGCGATCAGGCCGTATTTCCTTAATACGTGCATGGCCATACTGTTCATCCGTTATAATGCCCGCCTGTCCGCCGGTTAGCGCAACAGCAGGAATACCTCTCGCTACAAGTAAACTGCATAAAGCGGCTGCAGATATGATCTCCCCGCAGCCCAGCAGCATATCTCTCTCACGATCCGGCAATCGATCGCCATTATCCCTGATAAGTTGAAGAAGCGTATCCGTAGCGTACGGATCGCCCTTTCTCCCCATCGCGGACACGACGATGACAACCGCGTATCCATTGCTTCGTTCTCTTCTTATGTGGTCAATGACATGTTCTCTGGCATGATCGGATGATAATGAGGTGCCCCCGAATTTTTGAATCAGGATGCGCATGTAAGCTAGCCTCCGTAGCCGATCGCAAGATGAAGCAGTCTACTACCCTTCTCTTAATACATGTACCTATTGCGTTCATTTCGGCGATTCGTATGACGTATCATGCTGCAATTCGAGCAGGTTATCAAAGACCATCCACGTATTAAGGCCGCCAGCAACTGCTTGACACCTTACTAATCGCAGTTGTTAATTATAGCGTTCAATGAGCAGCGGCTGAAGCTGCTTGCCCTGTAAAGCTGCCTCGCAGGCTTCCATAACAAGATCCATCTTGGCAACAAGCGAATTCGGCTTCTGCACCGGATTATCTTGACCGAAAGGCACGAAATAAATATGTTTAGCCACTAGCAACTTCGCAATGTTAGCGGCATTCAACCCTAATCCATCATTAGTAGATATAGCGAGCACGACCGGACGGCCATTACGCATCTGCGCCTTAGCAGCCATCAAGACTGCGCTGTCTGTCAGTGCGTTAGCCAGTCGGCTTGTCGTATTGCCGGTACATGGCGCGATAACGAGCACGTCGAGCAGCTTCGAAGGGCCAAGCGGCTCTGCCTGCACAATCGTGGAGATCAACTCATTACCGGTAATCGACTTCAATTGCGCTTGCCAATCTTCGGATTTGCCGAATCTAGTATCCGTGGTCATTAACGTATTCGATACGATCGGTACAACATTGGCACCCGCGTCGACGAACCGTTTAATTTCTGGCATGACTTCAGCAAACGTGCAATGTGAGCCCGACAACGCATAGCCCACCGTAATTCCATTCCAGTTCATGACCCATTCCCCCGCTTAATCGAATCGTCCAAAATCAACTGTGTCAAGCAATCCGCTATGATACGTCCAGCTGTCTTCGGTGCGACGATACCGGGAAGTCCGGGTGCAAGCAACGCTTTGATGCCACGCTTCTCAGCGAAGCGGAAATCAGTCCCGCCAGGCTTCGATGCAAGGTCAATAATGACCGCTCGCGATGGCAAATTTGCGATAATTTGCGCTGTGACTATCATAGTCGGAATTGTATTAAAAAGCAAGTCAATATTACCCACTTGCTGCTGCAAAACCCCCATATAAAAGGGCTCAAAACCCATCTCTGAAGCACGTGCAAAGTGCTCGGAACGACGCACGCCAACCTTCACTTTTGACCCTAAGCCCTGAAGCGTTCGAGCTAGTGTGAACCCGGTTCGCCCCAGTCCAAGAATCATGGACGTAGACCCGTGAATCGTAAAA
This sequence comes from Paenibacillus sp. YIM B09110, assembly GCF_037167145.1. Lineage (NCBI taxonomy): Bacteria > Bacillati > Bacillota > Bacilli > Caryophanales > Paenibacillaceae > Paenibacillus > Paenibacillus sp. YIM B09110. The sequence goes on from NZ_JBANSP010000020.1 coordinate 86,579, forward strand.
TCGGTATTCTGAATAGCCATCATAATGGCGCCTTCAGCAGTCGGTATGGAATTATAGATCGCAACGTCATCACGGTCGAACAGCTCAACTAAAGCAATATGATTTTGCTCGCATAGCTGCCGCAAATAGGGCTTCGCCATGCCTGCATATACTTTGCAATGCTTCGGCAGCTTCGCAATATGAGCTTCGGTCAGCTTCATCTGACGGTCGCTGAACACGGCATGAATAATGCCCTGATCATCCGTTCCTACTGCAGGAAGCAGAAGCGCATCCACTCCTTCGAACAGCTGCTCGTCGAATTCCGCATGCACGGCACCGTCTAGCGAGGAATGCAGTCCGTCGAAGCCGCATACCGTAACGGTTGCATCAAGCTCCGTTAACTTGCGGATAATTTCAAGCTGCCTTGCATCACCCCCAAGCAACAGCACTTGAACGCCTGTTAGCATTAGGCCTCACTCCTTTCTGGCAACTGGATATGTATCATCTTATGCTATCGCCCAAATCGGGGTGAAAAAGAAAAAAAGATCGGGTAAAATTCCCCGATCTTTCTCGTATATTTATCGTGTGCGTTACACGCCTGTATGTCCAAAGCCGCCCGCTCCCCGCACCGTTGCCGGTAATTCGCCCGCTTCTTCTACAATCGTTACGGCAGGCACTACCTGGAATACCATCTGCGCAATGCGTTCGCCTCGTGTAATCGTGAATGGCTCTTGCCCTAAGTTAACGAGCAGCACCTTTACTTCTCCGCGATAATCAGCGTCAATTGTACCCGGAGAATTCAAGCAAGTGATACCATGCTTGAACGCTAGACCGCTGCGCGGCCGTATTTGTGCCTCAAGCTCGCCAGGCATCGCCATCGCGAAGCCTGTCGGGATCAGCTTGCGCTCTCCCGGTGCCAGCACAATAGGTTCGCCGACCGCAGCCTGCAGGTCGAAGCCTGCTGCCCACTCAGACATTTTGCGAGGCACAGCTATATCCTCATTACCTTCTAATCGTTTAAACTGTACCTGGAACAAATCGATTCCTCCCCAATTGCGCAGCTGCTTTGTCATTGGATCCTACCATCGCAACGGCAAAAGGAACGGACAGCATTTGCTTCGTTACAGATTGTACATCTTCCATCGTCACCGTATCGATACGCTGCAGCAAATCGTCAAGCGTGTAGTGGCGTCCGAGCATCAGCTCGTTTTTGCCAAGACGGTTCATCCGACTGCTTGTGCTTTCAAGGCTGAGTATCAAGCTGCCTTTCAGTTGCTCCTTGCCGCGATGAAGCTCTTCCTCGGATAATCCCTTCACGGACAGCTCGCCGATCTGCTCCATCGTCAGATCAAGCACTTCTTTCGTCTGCTTAGGAGCGGTGCCGGCATAGATCGTGAACAAGCCGGAATCCGCATAGGACGTATGGTAGGAATACACGGAATAGGCAAGTCCGCGCTTCTCTCTAATTTCTTGGAACAGTCTTGAGCTCATGCCGCCGCCGAGCGCATTGTTGAGCAGGATCATTGCATACAACTTGGAATCAGTAATCGAGCAGCCAGGGAAGGTGACGCAAATATGATTCTGCTCCGTCTTCTTCTTAAAGAAGTTGTATTCTCCGTGGAATACCGGCGGCTCGTTGCCAACGATAATGCCCGAGTTGTTCTTAAAGCCGCCGAACTGTTTCTCAAGCAGCTCCAGCAGAGTCGATTCTTCTACGTTTCCTGCAACGCTAATGACCGTGTTATCAATCGTATAACGCTCTTTCATATAGCCCCGAAGCGTATCCGGTCCCATTGCCGTCAGTCTTTCTTCAAGGCCGAGAATCGAATAGGCAAGCGGGTGATCGCCGAACGATGCTCTCGATGCTTCGTCATGCACCTTGTCGTCGGGCGTATCCTCGTACATCGAAATCTCTTCCAAAATAACGTTTTTCTCTTTCGCCAGCTCTTCCGGATCCATCTGCGAATTGAAAAACATGTCTGACAACGCGTCTACCGCAATGGGCAGATGCTCATCTAGCACCTTAGCGAAGTAACACGTGTATTCCTTCGCTGTAAAGGCATTCACATTACCGCCAATGCCGTCGAATAAATCAGCAATATCTTTAGCAGACCGTTTGTCCGTGCCCTTGAAGAGCATATGCTCGATAAAATGTGAAATGCCGTTGTTCTCCGGCGTCTCATTGCGCGAACCGGTCTTTACCCATATGCCGAACGATACCGATCTGACATGCGGTATGTATTCAACGACAACGCGTAATCCATTACTAAGCGTATATTTGTTCACCAAGTATCCTCCTACAACATGAATGATATCACTATATCAGAATAAGTCCGCTCCCTCAACAACGGAGGGTGTTATTCTGCTCGAAGACAATGTCTCGCTAACCGTTCCCAGCGCATATCCCTTCGCCTTGGCGCTTGCAATCATCCCAGCCAGCGCATCCCTGCTGGATGCCGTCGGATGCATCAAGATTAATGCGCCTGGCTCAAGCTTGGCATTGATTTTGCGAATGATTGATTCCGCTGGTGGCTTCCTCCAATCCACGGTATCAATCGTCCATAATACCGTTTGCAGACCTTGCTCCCTGGCGACTTGAACGGTCATTTGATTAAAATCGCCGGAAGGCGGCGCGAACCATCGATTGTTAACGCCAAGCGTTGACTTCAGCAGCTCCTCCGTCTTCGAAATTTGCGTATACGCCGCTCCACGGTTTAATTCGCTCATATTCGGATGGGAGTATGCATGGTTGGACATTTCATGTCCGGCTGCTTGAATCTTGCGTGCCATATCGGCATTTTTGTTCAACCAGCTGCCATCGAGGAAAAAGGTTGCCTTCACATTTTCCTGCTCGAGCGTCTTCAACATCGGCTCAATATATTCATTGCCCCATGCTACATTAATCATTAGCGCAATCATCTTCTTATTCGGGTTACCGCGATATACGGGATGCGCTCCAAGGTCCTCGAGCTTTATAGACGGCTCTATTTCCTTGAATAGGTATGGGATAGCGCTGTTATCCGGCAAACGCAACGCGGCTTCAAACGTTCGTTCGACATCAACTTCGATGCCGTTATAGCCGGGGATCGCTCGCCATACGCGATCGATCGTTGCATTGACGGGAGCTTCCCGCTTATTCGCAGCTTCGGCAACAATTGTATCATAGAGCAGCCGCTTTTCCTCATCGCTGCGCTCAACGTTGCCTATCGCTAGACTTGCGCCTCCTGATTTGACTGCCGTTAGATAAGCAGATACGTCACCGTTTATACGAACGAAAACAATCAGCATCAGCATACTTGCCGCGATGATTGCCGCTTTTCGAATCGCCATAGCCCCAACTCCCGCATAGCCTATTGCGCTCCCCGCTATTCTTCTTGCTGCAAGACGCGGACACGCTTTACACATATGTATGAATCGTGGGACGAGATTATGAAGCATACCTAAAAGCGGAGCAAAACAAAAAAGAGACAGATCGAATCTGACTCTTCGTTTGAAGCGATATAGTCGTCCCAACCGCCTTATTGCGCAGTCTCAGGTGTAAGAACAGCTTTACGGGAAAGGTTGATACGGCCTTGTTGGTCGATCTCAGTTACTTTAACCGTAATTTGGTCACCGATGGCCACAACATCCTCACACTTGGCAACACGCTCATTCGCAAGCTGCGAAATGTGCACAAGACCGTCCTTGTTCGGCAAGATTTCAACGAATACGCCGAATTTCTCGATACGTTTAACCGTACCTAGATAAACTTCGCCGATGACAACTTCTTTCACGATGCCTTCGATGATCGCTTTCGCCTTTTGGTTCATCTCTTCATTCGAGGAAGCGATGAATACCATACCGTCTTGCTCGATGTCGATTTTTACGCCGGTTTCTTCAATAATTTTATTGATGATTTTGCCGCCTGCGCCGATAACGTCACGGATTTTGTCCGGGTTAATGCGAAGCGTCAAAATTTTCGGAGCATATTTGGAAAGGTTTGTACGTGATTGCGACATAACTGCTGTCATTTTACCAAGAATGAACAGGCGTCCAAGACGAGCTTGCTCAAGCGCTTGTTGCAAAATGCTGCGGTCGATGCCGTCGATCTTAATATCCATCTGAATAGCCGTTACGCCTTCAGCCGTACCTGCAACCTTAAAGTCCATATCGCCGAGATGATCTTCCATCCCTTGAATGTCGGACAAGATCGAGAAGTGATCGCCGTCTTTGATGAGACCCATTGCGATACCTGCAACCGGTGCTTTGATCGGTACGCCGGCATCCATCATAGCAAGCGTGCTCGCGCAAATACTTGCTTGGGATGTCGAACCGTTCGATTCAAGAACCTCGGATACAAGACGAATCGTATACGGGAAGTCAGCTTCAGAAGGAATAACCTTCGATAATGCACGTTCGCCGAGTGCGCCGTGGCCAATCTCGCGGCGTCCTGGAGGACGGAGCGGACGAGCCTCGCCTACGCTGAATGGCGGAAAGTTGTAATGGTGCATGAAACGTTTCGTTTCCTCAGGGGAAATACCGTCCAATATTTGAACGTCGCCCATTGCGCCAAGCGTACAAATACTGAGCGCTTGCGTCTGACCGCGAGTGAACAGACCGGAACCGTGTGTACGCGGCAACAGTGCCACATCGCACTCGATTGGGCGAATCTCGTCCAATCCGCGTCCGTCAGGACGAACTTTATCATGAGTAATAAGGCGGCGAACCTCTTCCTTCACGATATCGTACAGCACTTCCTTCACATCGGACAGAAGCTCAGGCGAATCCGCATACTTCACTTCAAAGTGAGCAATCGTTTCGCTGTTCACGGCATCGATTGCTTCTTGGCGTGCATGCTTTTCCGCAATCTTAATCGCTTCTTCAAGACCTTTGGAAGCAAATGCGCGAACTTCTTCATTTACTTGCGCATCAACGCTATGAAGTTTTACAGCCATCTTCGGTTTGCCTGCTACAGCTTGAAGCTCTTCGATCTTCGCAACGATATTTTTGATCTCGTCGTGGCCGAACATAATCGCTTCCAGCATAACTTCCTCAGACACTTCATTGCCTTCAGCCTCTACCATCATAATGGCATCTTTCGTACCTGCTACCACTACGAAAATATCAGTTGCTTGCTCTTGCTCAACCGTCGGGTTGATCACGAATTGACCGTTCACACGACCAACGCTTACGCCACCGATTGGACCGCTGAACGGAACGTCGGAGATCGAAAGCGCTGCAGATGTACCGATCATTGCCGCAATCTCAGGCGGGCAATCTTGATCTACGCTCATCACGATATTCGCAATTTGCACATCGTTACGGAAGCCTTCTGGGAACAAAGGTCGAATCGGACGGTCAGTCAGACGGCTGGACAGAATCGCCTTCTCGCTTGGACGTCCTTCGCGCTTAATGAAGCCGCCAGGGATTTTGCCGACCGCGTATAGACGTTCCTCGTAGTTAACGGTCAACGGGAAGAAGTCCAAGTCCTTCGGTTCGTTTGATGCTGTAACTGTACACAATATAACCGTATCGCCATATCGGACGGTTACCGCAGCGTTCGCCTGCTTTGCAAGACGGCCTGTCTCAATTGTGAGCGGTCTGCCGCCTAAAGTCATTTCAATGCTATGTACCATCTGTTATCCCTCCTATACCTTACATTTTTGGCAAATCTCTCGGAAACTTTTCATATTACAAAAAGCAACCCGAATCCGCTTATCCGATATTCCCGGACGGCAGGACAGCCAGGTTGCTTTTCATTACGCATGTTTTTAACGGCGAAGGCCGAGTTTTTCGATCAATGCGCTGTAACGTCTAACATCTTTGTTTTTCAGGTATGCAAGCAGCTTACGGCGCTGACCTACCATCTTGAGCAAGCCACGGCGGGAGTGGTGGTCTTTCTTGTGCTCCCGGAAATGTTGCGTCAAGTTAACGATGTTTTCAGTCAGGATAGCGATTTGAACTTCCGGAGAACCCGTATCGTTCGCGTGCGTTTTGTGAGTGTCGATCAATTCCTGTTTACGTTCTTGCGTGATTGCCATCCTAATTCACCTCCTTCTTCATAATCGCCGTTAGCCTCGTGCGCCGCCGGTGAGAGCGGACAACCAAGCTAAGGTTAAGTATGTGCCCGTATATACAAACTGTATAATAAGTCACAACGTTGTACAGTATATCATATCGATTAGGCTTTTGTCGAGGCGTTGGTTTACTACGCCTTGAATTGTTGTCTTACTTGGTCGGAATCCCGTCCAATCTGCTTAATAAGTTCGTCCACCGAGCTGAACTTCTGCTCAGCCCTTATGAAGGATTTGAACTCGATTCGGATTGGCTCACCATAGATATCCCGGTTGAAGTCGAACAGATGGGCTTCCATAACGGGCTGAACGCCTTCCTTATTGAAAGTCGGCTTCATGCCGTGATTAAGGACACCTGGGTACGGCTTGCCTTCCAGCCATGCAATGACAGCGAATACGCCAAGTCTTGGCGATACATAAGGATAATCGAAATCGATATTAGCTGTTGGAAAACCGATCGTTCTCCCCCTGCCATCCCCATGTACAACTGTGCCCGTAACTTCGTAGGTTCTGCCCAGCAGCAGCGAAGCAGTATCCAAATCACCTTTCTCCAACGACTCACGAACCCATGTACTGCTAACCTTGGATTCATTCTCGTAGAGCGGTTCAACGATGTGTACGGCAATGTTAGGCGCACCAAGACGCATGAGAGCTTCCGCATTGCCTGCACCTTTGCTGCCGAACCTGAAATCAAAGCCGACGACAACTTGCTTCGCGCCTAAACCGAGAAGAACTTCGTCAACGAATCGCTCTGGTGTAACTGAGGCGAATGAGGTATCGAAGCTCATTACAAATACAAGATCGACACCAAGCTCCTCGAACAGCTTCGTCTTGATGTGCAGCGGAGTCAGGCAGCGGTAATAATGATCGCCTTGTCCCAGCACCTCTTTCGGATGCGGATCGAAGGTCATGACCGCTGACAACTGACCTGCAGCTTTTGCCTCGACCACGGCTCTGCGGATCACGTTCTGATGGCCGCGGTGTACACCGTCAAAGTGGCCGATAGCTATAGAAAGCGGTTTGTCCAGCGACAATGCGGACAAATCGTCTAACGGATATTGAAGGGATATTATCTTCAACGCTGATACACCTGCATTTCCTAATAAGCTTTAATTTACTCGGCGACTGAGGAGAATACCTTAATCGGCTTCAGCAGCGCGTTTTCCGTATCGATCTGAAAGATTCCAATAAACAACCGTTGATCATTATATAAACGCACTAGTCCACCATTATTAGCAACTGAACTGTCAGCTATAACAGCCTGGGCTAAGACTATCTTCTGCCCCAGCAATGCCAGCTTGCCAACAGCGGCAGGTACTTCGGCGATTGGCAGATGGTCGATTGCTTCATCAGCGTCAATGAGATGCTCATTAAGTTGGCCTGATTGCTGCAATTGTTCAATCTGCTCAAGCGTCAAGCAACGCTCGCGAGTAATACCGCCAGACATCGAGCGCGTAAGGCTCGCCATCGTAGCTGGAACGCCTAGTGCCTTGCCAATATCAACGCATAATGTGCGAATATAAGTGCCTTTGGAGCATACAGCGGAAAACCTAATTTCCGGATACTGCAGATCCAGCTTCATGTCCAGAAGCTCCAACTGGTAGATCGTCACCGTTCTTGACTTCCGTTCTACTGTCTTCCCTTCACGCGCTAGCTCGTACAGACGCTTGCCGTCTACCTTAACGGCAGAGAACATAGGCGGAATCTGGTCGATCTGACCAACGAATTGACGCAGCGCCTTGCGCACAGCATCCTCCGTCACTTGCGGATACGGCTGATCTTCGAGAACAGCGCCTGTTACATCCTCCGTGTCGGTAGCTATACCGAGCTTAAGTACCGCCTCATACGCTTTTGGACGCTCCTGCAAGTACTCGACGACCCGTGTAGAGCGGCCAAGGCATAACGGAAGCACGCCTGTTACCATCGGGTCAAGCGTACCAGCATGGCCGATCCGCTTCATCCGCAATATGCGCCTTACCTTTGCTACTACATCATGGGATGTCCAGCCCTCCGGCTTCCATACCGCCAAAATGCCGTCCATGAATTAAACCAACGCCTTTCGAACTGCTTCCACTAGAAGACTAGGCGCAGCATCAAGCGAGCAGTCAAGCCGGCAGCCTGCCGCTCTGACATGTCCGCCGCCGCCGAATGATTGGGCAATTGCCGCTACATCAGCTTTGCCAGCCGAACGCAAGCTTGCTTTCACTGCGCCGTCTTCCGTTTCCTTGAATAAAATGCCTACTTCAACGCCATCCACATTAAGCGCATAGTTAACGATTCCCTCAAGGTCCTCTGGAACGGCCCCCGTCGTACGAATATCGTCCTTGCCAATGTGAACCCAACCGATCTTCAAATCGTCAGTGAAGGTTAGCCGATTAAGCGACAGCTTCAACAGGTTCAGCTTCGCTATAGTCATCTTCTCGAGCAAATGATCGGCGAGTTGATTGCCTGATACGCCAATGGCGAGCAGCTTGGAGGCGATCTCCATCACTCGTGGACTCGTATTGGAGTATCGGAATCCGCCTGTATCGGTGAGCAGACCGGTATAAATGGCCGTCGCACAATCAAGGTCGAGTTCAATGCCGGCATGCTCGATCAAATCATATAAAATTTCAACGGTAGCCGCCGCGTTGTCACGAATGACATTAACGGTGCCGAAGCCGTTATTCGTGGGATGATGGTCGATATTAAGCAGCTTCACGCCTTCAGTAAAGCTGCTTGCAACGTCACCTATTCGGCGGAAGTCAGCGCAATCGACTGATACGACCGTAGCAAATGACTGCTCTAGAGGATTCGCCCGATAATGAACGATCTCCGAGGAACGATGCAAGTAGTTTAGGCGCGAAGGCAGCTCGCCTTCGTTGATGAGTGTGACTGCTTTGCCCAGCTTATGAAGCAACCAGCCTACGACTACCGTAGAGCTGATTGCATCACCGTCAGGCTGTACATGCGATACGACTAGAAAGTTGTCTCCTTCTCGCAAGAAAGCGAGTGCTTCGTCCAACTGCTTCAAGTAGCTCGCGGACCCGATCATCGAGCATCGTTTCCGTTATTGATATCGTCGAGCAATGATTCAATTCGGCTGCCGTACTCGATACTGCTGTCGAACTTGAACAGCAACACGGGCGTGTGGCGCAGCTTCATTCGCTTGCCAAGCTCGGAGCGAAGAAATCCGGTGCCGCGGGCTATTGCCTTAAGCGTCTCTTCCTTCTGCTCTTCGCTGCCAAGCACGCTCAAATATACTTTCGCTTGCGAAAGATCGCTAGTCGTCTCTACCCCTGTTACGGTAATAAAGCCGATCCTTGGATCTTTAAGCTCCATTTGAATAATTTGGCTCAGCTCTTTTTTAATTTGCTCGCTGACCCGCCCTACACGAATTTTTGCCATGCCGTAATCACCTCTCTACCGTTTCCATGACGAACGCTTCAATAATGTCCCCTTCTTTGACATCGCTGAAACGGTCTAGCGTGATGCCGCACTCGTAGCCTTGCGCAACTTCCTTCGCGTCATCCTTGAAACGTTTGAGGGAATCGATCTTCCCTGTATAAACGACAATGCCGCCGCGGATAAGTCTTGCTTCTGCCGAACGCAACATTTTGCCGGAAGTAACCATAGAACCGGCAATCGCGCCAACCTTCGTCACTTTAAATACGTTACGAACTTCCGCATGGCCGATAACGACTTCTTTGTAGATCGGATCAAGCATGCCTTTCATCGCTTGTTCGATCTCGTCGATGACGTTATAAATAACGCGGTGCATACGCACGTCTACCTTCTCTTGCGCGATCGTCGATTCCGCTTGCGGATCAGGACGAACGTTAAAGCCGATTACGATCGCGTTCGAAGCGGAAGCTAGAATAATATCCGATTCCGTAATTGCGCCTACGCCGTTATGAAGAATCTTAACGCGTACGCCTTCAATATCGATTTTCGCGAGCGAGCCTTTAAGTGCTTCGGCCGAGCCTTGAACGTCTGCTTTAATAATAACGTTCAAGTCTTTAATTTCACCGTCTTTAATATGGTTATACAGGTCATCGAGTGTAACGCGTGTATTCGCGCCCATCTCCGATTGACGATGCTTGATCGAACGGCGGTCAGCAATTGCGCGCGCTTTACGCTCATCTTCGAATACCATGAACGGATCGCCGGCTTGCGGAACTTCCGTAAGACCCGTAATTTCCACTGGTGTAGATGGTCCAGCTTCTTTTAAGCGGCGGCCTTTGTCGTTGACCATTGCTCTTACGCGGCCGAAGCAGTTGCCTGCAACGAATGCATCGCCGATCTTGAGCGTACCGTGCTGCACGAGAATACGTGCAACAGGGCCTTTGCCCTTGTCCAGCTCGGCTTCGATAACCGTTGCGCGGGCACGTTTGTTCGGGTTCGCTTTGTAGTCGTTCACTTCTGCAACAAGAAGAATCATCTCGAGCAAGCCTTCAAGGCCGATACGCTGCTTCGCCGATACTTCAACGAAGATCGTGTCGCCGCCCCACTCTTCAGGAACGAGTTCATACTCGGTCATTTCTTGCTTAATCTTATCAACGTTCGCTTCCGGCTTATCGATCTTGTTGACTGCAACGATGATTGGAACGCCAGCTGCTTTCGCATGGTTGATTGCTTCAACCGTCTGAGGCATAATGCCGTCATCGGCAGCTACGACAATGATCGTAATATCCGTTACCTGTGCGCCGCGGGCACGCATGAGCGTGAACGCTTCGTGACCAGGCGTATCAAGGAACGTAATTCTCTTATGATTAATTTCGACTTGGTAAGCACCGATATGCTGTGTAATACCGCCGGCTTCGCCGCCCGTTACGTTCGTCTTGCGAATGGCGTCAAGGAGCGTCGTTTTACCATGATCGACGTGACCCATAATAGTTACGACTGGCGGACGAGCTTCCAGATCCCCTTCTTCATCCGTCTCTTCAACGGTCTCGAAGGAATCCTCTTCGACTGGAATTTTCACTTCTACTTCCACGCCGTAGTCGCTCGCGAGCAGGTGAATCGCGTCCATATCGATCTCTTGGTTAATCGTTGCCATAACACCAAGGAAGATCAGCTTCTTAATGACTTCGGAAGCATCCTTGTGGAGCAGCTTGGCGAGTTCGCCTACCGTCATCGTACCGCGCACAATGATCTTCTTAGGCGTATTGTCGATCTTCTCGCGAGCAGGCTGCTGTTGTTGATATCTGCCGCCGCGTCCTTTCGGACCACGGTTATTGCTGTTGCCGCCTCTGTAGCCGTTAGGCTTGCCATCATCGAAACGCTTCGTATTCGAGCGGCCGTTCTTATCCTTCGCATCGTTGCCGCCGCGATTCGGAGCTTGTGTCGATCTGGATTCGAACGAACGGCTAGGCGCAGCTGGCGCGGACGCCGGACGATTGCCGCCGCCGTCTGGACGAGGAGCGCTTGGACGATTGAAGCCGCCTTGACCTCCGCCTTGGCCTCCCTGTGCTGGGCGACTGCCTTGACCTTGCGAAGAAGGACGGTTAAATCCGCCGCCTTGTCCGCCTGGGCGATTCGGATTCGAGCCGGATTGAGCAGGGCGATTGCCGCTGCCGCCTTGGCCTTGTCCACCTTGACCGCCTTGACGATTTGGATTGGTTCCGGACTGTGCCGGACGATTATTGTGAGATTGCGCTGGACGGTTGTTGCTTTGTTGTCCTGCTGGTCGTTGTTCGCTTTGCTGTTGGGTAGATGGTGTTTTCGTATTAATAGAATTCGTAGGCCCCTGTCTGTCATGATTTGGATTATTGCTTGTCGGCCCTTGCGTCGCCTGAGAAGATTGTGGCGCTTGTGCCGCTTGTGGTGGCTGTGGCTTTCGCTCTTGCTGCTGCTGTTGCTGAGGCTGCTGCGATTGCTGCGACGGCGGACGGTTAGCGCCTTGCTTAGCAGAAGCAGACGAAGATACGGACACGCCCCCGGATGATTCCTGTGCGCGCTTAGCCGCTGCATTCGCCTTAATATCACGGAAGAAGCCTTCAACCTTGTGAACCATTTCGTTTTCCATAACACTCATATGGTTGTTTACAGGCAGGTTCAACCGTTTAAGAATCGTAATAATTTCTTTGCTGCTCATATTGAGCGACTTCGCATATTCATATACGCGGAGTTTATCTTTATTGTCCTTGCTGTCTTGTTTATTGTTCAATATTATCCACCTCCGTATTATGGCTCAGATGACTCGCAATCATTTTTCCGAACTGCGCATCGGTTACCGCAAGCACGACTCGATCCGGCTTGCCTATCGCCTTTCCTAGTTGCTCACGGTCGAATGCTTCGGCGAGTTGTATCCCGTAGGTGCTGCACTTATCGTTGAATTTCTTCTTCGTATTGGCAGAAGCATCTCCGGCAATAATGACCAGATGCACTTGTTTCTGCCTTACCGCCTTCTCCACAATTTCATCGCCGGTGATGAGCTTGCCGGCACGCATGCACATGCCAAGCGACGACAATGCTTTATTCGTCTTCATCGGCGCTCAGCTCCTTGCCGGCAATGAACTGATCCTCGACGGCTACGAAGTCCTGCTCTAATTGATCGTAAATATGATCGCCTACCGGCTGCTTAAGCGCACGATCAAGCGCCTTTGTTTTCTTAGCAAGCTTGAAGCAGCTCACTTTGCCGCACAGATATGCTCCGCGTCCAGCCTTCTTGCCCGTCAGGTCAATCTGAACCTCTTCGGCTGGCGTCCGCACAACCCGGATAAGTTCCTTCTTCGGCATCATCTCTTGACAAGCGACACATTTGCGAAGCGGCACTTTTCTTGGTCTCACCGCGCACCCCTCCTCTGCGAGTTACATTGACAATCGTGTTGCTCTATACTAATCGATCGAGACGGAGTCCTGATGCATCGTGCCTGTCGTTGTTCTTGGACGTCCGTATTCCTGCTCGGCTTGCGTCTCGCTCTTAATATCGATTTTCCAGCCTGTCAGCTTCGCGGCAAGACGAGCATTCTGCCCTTTGATGCCAATCGCAAGCGACAATTGGTAGTCAGGTACGATGACGCGCGCCATCTTCTCTTGCTCGAAGACGATTACTTCAAGCACTTTGGATGGGCTGAGCGCATTCGCCACATATTCCTCCACATTCTCGGACCAGCGAACGATATCGATTTTCTCGCCTTTCAGCTCGCCGACGATCGTTTGAACACGCACGCCCTTCTGACCTACGCAGGAGCCGACAGGATCGACTTCGCTATTGCGCGTATGAACGGCAATTTTCGAGCGGAAGCCCGCTTCCCGTGCAACGGAGCGAATCTCGACAACACCGTCGTAGATTTCCGGCACTTCAAGCTCGAATAGACGTTTCAACAAGCCAGGATGTGTACGGGACAAAATAATTTGAGGCCCTTTGGTTGTGTTCTCAACCTTTGTAATATACGATTTGACACGGTCGCCATGCTTGAACTTGTCAGTCGGCATAAGTTCAGTAAGCGGCAATACCGCTTCTACCTTACCTAGATCGACGAACAGATTCTTCACATCCTGGCGCTGAACGATGCCGTTAACAATATCTTCTTCTTTGTCGATAAAGGCATTATAGATCAGTCCGCGTTCTGCTTCGCGAATACGTTGCGTAACAACTTGCTTCGCCGTCTGTGCGGCAATACGCCCGAAGTCTCGAGGCGTAACTTCGATCTCGGCAACGTCGTCCAGCTGGTAATGCGCGTTAATCTCGCGGGAAGCTTCAACCGAAATTTCCAGTCGCGGGTCAAGAACTTCCTCGACGACGGTCTTGCGGGCATATACTTTGATAACGCCGGTATGGCGGTTAATATCAACCCTTACGTTTTGTGCGGTATTAAAATTGCGTTTGTAGCTGGAAATAAGCGCTGCCTCGATAGCCTCTAACAGCACATCCTTCGTAATGCCTTTGTCTCTTTCGATTTCCTGTAACGCTTCAATAAAATCCATGCTCATTGGAATGGAGTTCCCCCTTTCAAAATAGAAAAAAAACGAATGTTAGAACACGATTGCCAAACGAGCGCTTGCAACCTTCGAATATGGAATACTATGCTCTTTTTTCCCCACAGCAACAACGGCGTTATCGCCGTCAAACGAAAGCAGCAGCCCTTCAAACTCCTTAGCGCCGCTGATCGGTTCGTATGTCGTTATGTAAACGTGTTTCCCGACGGCTTTACGCACATCCTCCGGCTTCTTGAGCGGGCGCTCCGCACCAGGGGAGGACACCTCGAGGAAATAAGCATCCGTAATCGGATCATTTTTATCCAACTGCTCGCTTACGTGTTCGCTAATTCGGCCGCAATCGTCAATGTCGATTCCGCCCTCCTTATCTACGAAAATCCGGAGAAACCAGTTGCTGCCCTCCTTCACGTATTCAATATCGACCAGTTCAAATCCTAGGCTGTCAAGAAATGGTGAAATCATTTCCTCAACAACGGTTTTGATTTTGGATGTGCTCAAATTGACTTGACCTCCTGTATTTTACGCGGTATGCCTGTTTTGCCGAATACAAAACGTAAAGAGTGGGTTTCCCCACTCTTCTGCATTAGAGCCTTTATCATCATCATTGCCACAAAAATTATAACATAACCGCTATAGAGTGACAAGAAATGTTTTCAAGTCCTTTTTCAAACCAAGCGTAAACGGCTGCGCTGTCCTCAGGTGTGGAAGCAATCGTTTCGCGGTGAAATATAAGACTCGTTATAAGTTTGAAGCTTATAAAGTCTTATATTTTAGAACAAGGAAAGCTGGTTAGATTCAGGCAGGCCGCGGAAACAACCCATAGATCCGAGCACCTCGACAATCGTTTTTGTTGCTTTCGATTTCATTTGGAAATCCTCGATTGACAGGAATTCGCCATCTTCTCTCGAAGCAGCAATATTGCGCGCCGCATTCTCGCCGATACCAGCAATCGCTGCAAATGGAGGTATAAGAGAATCGCCTTCCACCTGGAATTTCGTTGCATCCGATCGATATAGATCAATCGGCTTGAACGAGAAACCGCGGGCCGTCATCTCGAGCGACATCTCGAGCTGCGACACCATATTTTTCTCTTTCGGAAGCGCATTGAACCCTTTGGCTTCGATCTCAATCAACTTAGCCAGTATGGCGTCATAGCCTTGGCAGAGCAGCTCCAAATCGAAGTCGTCGGCACGAACCGTAAAGTAGGTCGCGTAATAATGAATCGGATAATAGAGCTTGAAGAAGGCGGTACGCACAGCCGAAATAACATAAGCCGCAGCATGCGCCTTCGGGAACATATACTCGATGCGCAGACAGGAATCAATATACCAGGCTGGCACTTTGCAGCGCTTCATTTCTTCGATCCATTCCGGCGTTAACCCTTTACCTTTACGAACGCTCTCGGTAATTTTGAACGCTAGTCCGGCATCCATGCCGGCTTTGTAGATCAGATACAACATAATATCGTCACGACAACCGATTACGGTCTTGATGTTGCAGGTTCCGTTCTTAATCAGCTCTTGCGCATTGCCAAGCCATACGCCCGTACCATGCGACAGACCTGATATTTGCAGCAAGTCGGCGAATGAAGACGGCTGTGTTTCCTGAAGCATCTGACGAACGAACTTCGTCCCCATCTCCGGCACTCCGTAAGTTGCCACTGAGGAGCGAATCTTTTCTGGTGCGACTTCGAGCGACGCCGTGGAGTTGAACATGCTCATGACTTTCGGGTCGTTCATCGGAATCGTCGTCGGGTCGACTCCGGTCAAGTCCTGAAGCATCCGCATCATGGTCGGATCGTCATGTCCGAGTATATCGAGCTTGAGCAGATTGCTCTCGAAGGCGTGATAGTCAAAGTGCGTCGTCTTCCACTCGGCATTCTGATCATCCGCAGGATATTGCACGGGAGTTACGTCCTCGACCTCAATATAATCGGGAACAACAACGATACCGCCGGGATGTTGTCCAGTGCTTCGCTTAACGCCCGTACAGCCGCTGGCGAGCCTTGCAAGCTCCGCCCCGCGCCACTTCTTGTTATTCTCTTCCTCATATTTCTTCGCGAAACCGTAGGCTGTCTTCTCCGCCACAGTACCGATCGTTCCTGCTCGGAATACGGCCTTCTCGCTGAACAGAACTTTCGTGTAGTTATGGGCAACGGGTTGGTATTCGCCAGAGAAGTTAAGATCGATATCGGGAACTTTATCTCCCTTGAAGCCTAGGAATGTCTCGAACGGGATATCTTGTCCTTCACCCTTCATCGGCTGGTCGCATTTCGGGCACATCTTAGCCGGCAAGTCAAATCCACTCGGCACGCTTCCGTCTAAGAACCATTCACTGTGGCGACAATCCTGGTTTTTACACATATAGTGAGCAGGAAGCGGATTAACTTCGGAAATGCCGAGGAACGTCGCCACGACCGAAGAGCCGACCGACCCCCTTGACCCTACGAGATAACCGTCCGCATTCGACTTTTTCACCAGCTTCTCGGAAATGAGATAGTTGGCAGAGAAGCCGAACTTAATAATCGGAACTAACTCCTTCTCCAGACGGTCGATTACAACCTGCGGTAGATCTTCTCCGTAAAACCCCTTAGCAGTCGAATAGCAAGTATTCCGAATTTCTTCGTCAGCACCTTCAATTATCGGCGTGAACAGCTCGCTTGGGAACAAATCATACGATTCGAACCGATCGGCGAGTTCAGACGTGTTCGTTACGACAACTTGGCGTGCGCGAGCTTCCCCAAGGAACGCGAACTCCTCCAGCATCTCTTCGGTCGTACGGAAGTGTGCATCCGGCTTGCGCTGTGCCTTGAGCGGACTAAAACCTGTAATGCCATTTATCGTAATGTCCCTGTACATCTTATCTCGCGGGTTCAAGTAATGCACATTCCCTGTTGCTATAACCGGTTTGCCAAGCTCATCGCCAATCTGGCATATGCGGCGATGCGCTTGCTCGATCTCCGCCCGGCTTCCGACCAAGCCTTTCTCAACTAAATGCATGTAGAAGTCGATGGGCTGAATTTCCAGCACATCATAGAAGCGGGCAACCTCGGTTGCCTCTTCTTCCGACTTGTTAAGCACCGTCTCGAAAAATTCGCCCTTCTCGCAGCCGGAGATGACTAATAGTCCTTCCCGCAGCTCGACGAGCTTGCTCTTCGGAATCGTAGGGACGCGCTTGAAATACTGCGTATGGGACATCGAAATGAGCTTGTACAGATTTTTTTTGCCTACTGCATTAAGTGCGTAAATATTGCAATGGAATGGACGTGAATTAGATAGGTCCATACCTACATAATCGTTAAGCTGGTGAAGATCGGTAATATTGCGCTCCGCCGCGTCACCAATCAAGCCGAACAGAACCCCGCCAAGCGCAATCGAGTCATCGATGGCCCGGTGATGGTTTTCCAAGCTGATCTTATATTTGTCGGAGAGTGTGTTCAGTCGGTGGTTCTTAAGCGTCGGATGAATGAATCTAGCCAATTCAAGCGTATCGAGCACTGGATTCATCACTTCAGGCATACCGAATGCTTTGCAGGATGCCTGAATGAAGCCTATATCGAATCGCGCGTTATGCGCGACTAATACGTCATCGCCGATAAACGCAATGAACTCGCGCAGCTTCGGTTCCAGCTCCGGCGCATCCTTCACCATATCATCGTTAATATTCGTAAGCTGCTGGATATTGTAAGGTATTTTCTCATGCGGATTAATGAAGGTCGAGAAACGGTCTATTTCTTTCCCTTCCCGCATTTTCACTCCGGCAAGCTCAATAATCTTATTATTAATAACAGACAAGCCTGTCGTCTCAATATCGAATACGATGTAAGTAGCAGTTGTGAGAGCTTCGCTTCTTGATTGCAATACCATCGGCACAGCGTCATTGACAACGTTCGCTTCCAAACCAAACATAACTTTAATGCCATGCTTCTTAGACGCTTTGAACGCGTCGGGATAACATTGGACATTGCTATGATCCGTAACGGCGATTGCCTTATGTCCCCATTTCGCAGCCGTCTTCACGTAATCGCCGATCGGCGTTACAGCATCCATGACACTCATCGTCGTATGAAGATGGAATTCGACACGTTTCTCCTCGGCCTTGTCCTTGCGTTCCGGCGGAGAACCAATCTCGTGCAGGTCATTCGGCATCATGACAAGCTCAGGCTCTTGCATGAAGCGGTCGTATTCGATCCTGCCGCGCGCCTTCACCCATTTGCCATTAGCGAGTTGACTCAGCACTTTCACGTCATCCTTCGTCTTCGCGAACATCTTCATCGCAATGGAATCCGTGAAGTCCGTTACGTTGAACGTAAACAACGTGCTGCCGTTGCGAAGCTCCTTCATATCAAGCCCGAACACCGCGCCTTGTACCGTTATTTTCTTCTCTTCCTCTTGTATGTTCATAAGCGGCACAGCTTCTTCGCGAATGTCGTAGCCGACAGCAAGCTTAACGGATTCCTCGTCGTCACCTGAAGATGAGTATTCCGATTGCGAGCTGGCCATCAGCTGCTGCACAACTTCACGTTCTTCTTCAACAAGCTTCAGATTGAACTCGTCCAATATTTCTTGGCGGGATTCGCTCACGATCATCTTCACTTTGCATGTGCGGTGAAAGCTCGTTTCGTAGAAACGGACGATCTCCTCATCAAGTCTCTTCTTGCGCGCCAGCTCCAGCCCCGTTGTATCGAGCAGCGACAGCGTAAGCAGGTCTCCCTCTACATCAATCGTTGCCTTCTGCAGCCATCCGTTAACCGATGCAATCTCGCGCTGCGCCCATTCCATGAACAAGCCCCAGTATTGCTGTAAAATCGATTCCGTCTCGACAATGGGGTCATAGATAAGCTGAAAAGAAACGGCGGCAATATGCTCGAATTTCATTTTCGCAGCTTGGCAGAAGCCATTATACGCCTGTAAAGGCACCATGGACGTTTTGCGGATGCAAAACGTCCATTCCCGATTGCTGTTGCTTACGATTACTTGATCAATATAGCCGTCTTGAAAATAAGATTGTATAAGTTCCTGCGGCAGTCCTGCTTGCTGCAATAACAGCTCGAAGCGCTGCCGCTTGTCACCGGTTTGGCTCATGTTTATCACTCCTTATGATCCAATCCCAAGGTGAAACGGCTTTCGCCGTCTTTTGACGGTGCAGCGCGTTTCATTCCGGAGAAGTATAGGCGTAAGTATAATAGTGAAACGATATACTCCTATACTTTAAGAAGAAACGCCTAACGGCGTCCTTTCTATAGACGTCATCGTTTCGTCGAAACGTATAGAAAAAGTATGAGAAAATTATATACTTTCCTATACGTCAAGGTGAAACGCGCAGCGCCGTCCATTGGCGGCGCTGCGCGTTTCATTCCGGAGAAATATAGAGAAAGTATGGCAGATTGAA
>NZ_JBANSP010000021.1:0-95327 GCF_037167145.1 Paenibacillus sp. YIM B09110
CCCATCCTATTCTGTCTACAACCCCCCCCCGCTCCACCTATCTCCGTCGCTCTCACCAACCATAAGCCGTGTTCCCCATCCTATTGCCCTCAAGTAACCTTAGTTTGTGCGAATAGGATGAGCTTCCCATCCTATTCTGTCTACAACCCACCCCGCTCCACCTATCTTCGTCGCTTTCACCAACCATTAGCCGCTTTTCCCATCCTATTTCCCTCAAGTAACCTTAGTTTGTGCGAATAGGATGAGCTTCCCATCCTATTCTGTCTACAACCCAGCCCGCTCCACCTATCTCCGTCGCTCTCACCAACCATAAGCCGCTTTTCCCATCCTATTGACCTCAAGGAACCCTAGTTTGTGCGAATAGGATGAGGTTCCCATCCTATTCTGTCTACAACCTAGCCCGCTCCCCAGAGCGTCGCAGAAAAAAAGAGCGCAGCCCCGATTACTCGGGCTGCGCTCTTCAAGGAATAATTGCGTTAAGGCATTAGGGCTCGCGTGCTTTGCCGCACGATAAGCTTAGGCTCTAGCGACGTATGCTTCTTCACTTTCTCTTTGTTCATCATCGCTTTCAGCACTTTGACAGACGTCATCCCAAGCTCATGCGCCTGCTGAGAAACGGTGGTCAGCTCGGGAATGAAGTGATGCGCCAGCGGAATATCGTCGAATCCAACGATAGACATATCGTGAGGAATCGTCAGTCCAGCCTCTGCCGCAGCCTTGATCGCTCCGATCGCCGTATAGTCGTTCACGCAGAACACGGCAGTCGGTCTCTCCTTCATGGCCAGCAGATTATGCATCTGACGTTTGCCGGAATCGATGGAGAAGCTGTCCGGCAACAGCCATTCTTCCCGAATGTCCAGATTCGCTTCTTTCATCGTCTTGCGGAATGCCCGCAGCTTATTAGACGTCGTCGTCATATGACTTTCCCCGCCGATGAAGCCGATCTTCGTATGTCCTAGCTCGATAAGGTGTTGAACCGCAAGAACAGTTCCAGCAGCCTCATCCGTAGCAACCCGAGTCAAGTCGGTCCCCCGCAGACCGCCATTGACGAGTACGGTCGGAATAATGCTCGCGCATTGCACGAGCTCTTGGACAAGATGCTCTTCACAATGCTTCAAGTTAATTCTTCCGCCCATAAATATAATGCCGTCCACACGTTTCTCCCGCATGATGCTCAGATATTCCGATTCTTTCACATAATCGCCGATCGTATTACTAAGCAGGAAGGTAAGGCCTGACCGCATCGCCTCCTCCTCCGCTCCGGCGAATACTTCCGGAAAGAAGGGATTAGTCAGATCGGGCACAATGACGCCGATAATGCCGGTTTCATTTTTAAGAAGCCCTCTAGCCATAGCGTTAGGCTGGAAGTTATATTTTTGGATAAGCTCTTCAATCTTGGCGCGTGTTGATCCTCTTACCGGAGCGGTATCGTTCAACACACGGGATACGGTCGAAATCGATACTTTTGCCTCCTTGGCAATATCATATATGGTGACCTGTCTCAAGCTTAACGCTTCCTTCCTACTTTCATGTCTCGGAATATTATAGCAAAATCAAACATGTAATGATATGCGTTACAACTATTGCAGCGAAAATAGAGCAGGCTCGTCTAGTCAACGAACATTCCTGCTCTAGCTATATGGTCCTAATTGCGCTGCCTACAGATTGCCCCAGCGTCTATACGATTGCTCGTCATAGAAGAGCCTTACCGCAACCGGGGTTCTGCCCTCTTCGTCGAACAGAATCAGTTCATTGTCCTTCTCCTTAAGCCATGCCATAGGAATCTTGTAATCCTCCTGCGGTCCTATCTGCCAATAGCGGCCTAGATTACGGCCGTTCAGTTGCAAATACCCTTTACTTAAGCCCGTCAATCTCAGCTTCAGCTTAGGATTAACGCCTTCAGGAATAGCTGGAAGATCGAAATTGCTGCTATACCATGAAGGACCGATGTGAATAGGAGCGGCCGAGCCCTCCGCAAGCTTCGCTGCGTCTTCCAGCGATACTGCCGACCAGCCTCTCAGCTCCCGTGAACGGTCATACGTCAGCAGCTCCAGCCTATTCAACGGTGTACGGCCTACCGGCATTTCTATGGTGTTGCTGCCTTTTACGATATAGGAGGAAATGTCGACCGCATAATAAGCGAACCAATCCTTATAGTCGTCCATAGGCACTGCTCGGCCGTTAATCCGCAGTCCGCCGCTTAACGCTCCGACCAGTATGGCCCCGTCATAATCATTCACTTCGAAAACTCGAGTAATCGCAGAGGCGAACGGTTTCCCTTGCACCTCGTCTAGGTGGACAGACTCCATATCGCAATGCCAGTCTCTGCGCAGGTCGATGACCGAGCCGTCCATATAGACAGAGCCGAATATGCCCTTCTCCTCGCCTAAATTCGGCGAGAAATTGAGACTGCCCATATGCTGTACAAGCAGTTGCAGTTTATTGCGTCCTTTGTTCAGTCGTACGGCTGCCGACGCCGCGCCTACTTGGCGGATCATCGCTTGCTCTTGTCCGTTGACGAACAGACGCGCAGAATCTTGGATGGCGGTCAACACCATTGTGCTTTCTTGATCCCGATCGCACTCCGCTTCACTTGTATAAATGAGATAGCCAAAGTCCTTGCCTAGCTCTGCGAATCCGCGCGGAGTATCGGCAAGCTCGCCCGCTCCGAGCGCAAGCAGGTTCAAGTCTTTGCGAGTCCAATCCGATAAGCTCGGTAGAACCCACGGCTCACTATCATGGGCGGTGTTGCTTGATTGCACCCTATCTCCAATAAGGAATGGCTCGCTCTCAGGACCGCCCCTCACTCCGCTCACGTTGCCATCAGCGTCTATGTCCATGTCTTCCCAGCCGAATGCCCAGCATACTTCTCCACCTTGTTGCTGAAGCTTCCATGCTCGGTCCGACATATAGCCGTTTAATGCAATCACTTCGATACGCTGCCCGCCAACCGTCAATGCAATACGCTGCGGCGTTTGGAAATGGAAGACGTCTAGGTGCAGCTTCCGTCCATCCGAGCTCATTTCATGACGAATATGTGCTTCGTTATCATACTGAATCGCATGATCGGCTTCGAACACGATATGCGTACGCTGGCCGTCTTCTCCCGCCACAATAATCGTTTGAACCTCGCCTATCCGGTCGTTTCCGATAACGAACCCGCCGCAAGTAAGCTTCAAGCCAGGACTCACTTCTAAGCGGTCAAGAATCGGTACGATCTGACCCGGTTTAATCGAAACGTGAAGCGTTCGTCCGCTTTCGAGCGTAATCGGGAACATTTCCTTCTCCTGCTTGGCGCTTTCGGCGAACCAAAGCTTTTGCCCGTTCCACTGTCTGCCTTGGAGTTTGATTCCGTCTGGGCATGTGGCCTCGGATGATTCCATCGGCTCCGCTTCCAGCAAAAACGCGCTAAGCGCTTCCGTGAATAGGGAAACCTTTTTGGCCATTCTATATTTGGCTGTCACTCTTCCATATTCGGACAGTGGAGCATCATAATCGTAAGAGGTAACCATGTAAATATCGCTGCTTCCTACCGTTCGCCCGCCGTAACCTCCAAAGTTGGTACCGCCAAAAAACATATAGTGGCTAATGCCGTCAAACCCGGCGCGAATCGCCTCCATCATCCTCTTCTCGTACAATTCAGGCGTCTTCTGCGTGGCAGAGGGCGCTCCCCAATGCTCGAACCACCCTGTCCAAAATTCGGTTACGAGCTTCGGAACTTCTGGCTGCTTACGCATCAGCTTCTCATAATGTCCGTCTGCGCCCGACCAGAAGTTCGCCCCTTCGATCGTTCCTTCTAAGCCGCCCTCGCAAGTTATTAACGGCATATCAATTCCACGCTCGAGCAAGCCGTCGCGCAGCTCCCTCATGTAAGCCGCACCTTCCGCGTCATCGGCCAAATAACCGTATTCGTTCTCGACCTGGACCATAATAACGGTACCGCCTTGCGACATTTGGCGAGCGCGGATAACCGGAACAATCTGGTCAAGGTAAAGATTAACGTAATTAAGGTAAACCTCATTGTTCGTTCGGAACTGTATATTAGATTTATGTTTCAACCAGTACGGAAAACCGCCGAAATCCCATTCGGCGCATATGAACGGACCCGGCCGCGCGATGACCCATAGTCCCAGCTCCGCGCAAAGATCAAGGAACGCCCCGCAATCGTTGTCGCCGCTGAAGTCCCAGCTGCCTTCCTCCGGCTCATGCACGTTCCATGCAAAGTAAGTATCGATACAATTCATGCCTGCTAGCTTCGCTTTGACAAGCACTTCCCGCCATTCCTGCCTAGGCATTCGAAAATAATGAATCGATGCGATGTTCAGAAACACTCTCTTCTCCCCGATGATAAAGCTCTTCGCATCATAACGAAGCTGCGTTCCCTGTAATCCAGTGTTGTCTAAGCGATCCGTAATCATAAATTCACTTTCCTTCCTTTTTGAACGCCATGTCGCACTCTTAAACATCACAAGCGTAAACGACTGTCGCCGTCCTTTAGCGGTAAAAATCGTCTTTCATAGCGGCTGCTATCATTTATGAAATGGGTTTCATTAAAGGCATATAAATTATAAGACTACTCTGTAAGCGTTGTCAACAATTGGCATGTAACTATTTTCCTCAACTCATAAACAAAAAAACAGTCCGAGGCTGACGCCCCGAACTGTTACTTTGATATAACGCTATACGGACTCTACTGCCGACTGCGCTGGGCTGATTTCGCTCCATTTGAACGATTGCTCCGATGGTTTGTAATTGGCGATACGCTCGAGAAGAACGTCGGGGTCGCTCTCGACAATGAACAGATCAAGGTTCGATTCTCTCATGAATCCTTCCTTAACAGCATGCTTCAGAAGGTCAATCAACGGATTGTAGAATCCTCTTACATTCAGGAGGCCGATCGGTTTCTTGTGAATGCCAATCTGCGCCCAACACGCCATCTCGAACAGCTCTTCGAATGTTCCCAGTCCGCCCGGCATGCTGATGTACGCATCCCCCAGATCGGACATCTTCGCTTTGCGCTCATGCATATTGGCAACCTCGTAAAACTCCGTGAGCTCGGTATACATAACTTCACCGCTAAATAGTCCCCGCGGCATTACGCCGATCACCTTGCCTCCGGATTCCAATACCGAGCCCGCAATACGACCCATCAAGCCTAGCTTGCCGCCACCGTAGACTAGCTCTATATTTTGGGCCGCCAACGCTTTGCCTAAAGCGATTGCGGAATTTTCATAATCGACATGGTTGCCCGGATTAGAACCGGAATAGACAGTTATACGTTTCATTAATATGCTGCTCCTTCTGCTTATGCACGTTAGATTTTGCGGCCTCTTCTAATCAGAAAGAAGTAAGCCAGCATCGCCACGACACTCGTCAATAAAATGATGACGCCGAGCGGTACGGCCGTATCTTCCCCCGCTATGCCGACTAGCGGAGTAACGACCGCTCCGAGCAGGAACGGGATGACGCCAAGCAGAGCCGCAGCGCTGCCGGCCTTCTCGCTTTGGCTTTCCATTGCAAGCGGGAACGCCGCCGTTGATGTAATGCCGATTGCAGCTACGAATACAAACAACGGAACTACCAAGGCAAAAAGCGGTCCGTGTACGAAGGCTACCACTAAGACAACGACGCTAGCCAAACCGGCCAGCATGAGTCCGAACAACAGAAAGGCGTGTTCGGATACGCGATGCGACATTCGTCCGACCAGCTGGGAACCGAGGATCAGACTAATACCGTTCGTTCCGAATAATAGAGCAAAGACGGTCGGCGAGACCCCGTAAATATTTTGATAAATAAAAGGCGTTCCCGAAACATACGCGAAAACTCCCGCGATCATAATCCCCTGTGCCAGCATGTAGCCGACAAATTGGCGATCCCGCAAAAGCGATCCGTAATTCTGCAATTGCTGCATGAAATTGCTCGGCGTCCGGCGATCAGACGGCAAGGTCTCCTGCAGTCTCCATTTTGTCATCGTTAACAGGTAGATTCCGAGCAGCGTCAGCGCTATAAATACGCCCTTCCAATCGGTGAAAGAAAGAATCCCGCTTCCGGTAACCGGTGCCACAAGCGGACCCAAATTTCCGACAAGCAAGAGCAACGAGAAAAATTTCGTAAGCTCGTGACCATTGAACAGGTCGCGTGCGATCGCGCGGGAAATGACAATGCCGGCCGATGCGGCAAAACCTTGTACGAACCGGAATGCGATCAACAGTCCGATATTGGGTGAGAATGCGCAAGCCAACGAGGCGATTAAATAAACGGCCATGGAGATAAGCAGCGGATTGCGTCTACCGTGGACGTCGCTGAGCGATCCCATGACGAGCTGCCCGATCCCCAGACCGAGTAAACAAGCTGTCAAGCTGAGCTGCACCAGGGAAGCCGTCGTTTCGAATTGCTTCACAATCTCCGGGAATGCCGGTAAATACATATCGATCGTAAAAGGGCCGAGTGTCGAAAATAATCCAAGCAGCAAAGCTAGTCTGAACACGTTCTGTTTGTTTTTGCTGGTCATCATGATGTGAGTCTCCTATTTTGTAAGCGGCAAAACCTAGTCCTTGTGAGCTTTGCTTAACTTTACCTGATTAATCATTAATATAAATGTACTTAAGTATTTCTGTCTACCTTGGCTCGCTTATTTCCTTATAGCCGCAGTAGGCAATTGTGTAAAATGAAATGGACCGGCCCGTGCAGTACTTACTTGATTGACAGAGGGACATACTGAAAGGAAGCGCCCTATTGCCTTTTTATAACCATTGTCCCAAACTTTTTTTTGGGCAACGTGAAAAATAACGGCCTCCTCAATTGTATTACTAGTGAAAGGGGGACATCAGGTGCACGATTCATATGAGCTCAATGAATCCGTCCGCAAAGCCGTGGTCAACTATTCAGACAATCTGGTTAAGATAGCGTTCGCCTATCTCAAAAACGTTGCCGATGCGGAGGAAGTCGCGCAGGAAGTATTCCTCGCCTATCTCCAAAAATCCCCCGTTTTTGACAGCGACGAGCATGAGAAAGCATGGTTAATTCGAACGACGATAAATAAATGCAAAAACCTGCTCAAGACGGGCTGGTTTAGAAGTCGGAACCCGATACCGGACAACTTATCTTACCTTCCTAAGGATGAATACATGGTTTTGCAGGCTGTTTTGTCATTGGATAAGAAATACCGCGTTCCGATCCATCTGCATTATTACGAGGGATACACATTGGAAGAAATAGCAGACTTTCTAAACGCCAAACCTGCAACGGTAGGGACTTGGCTTGCCCGCGGGCGCAATCAGCTTAAAGAAGTAATAGGCGGTGATTTGTAAAGATGAAAAAAATAGATTATAAATCGGCCATGTCCAAATTGAAAACAAGCGAGGACTTTGAGCATCGCACGCTTGAACGGTTAAGCAAGGAAAGCCGCAACATAATCGAAACGGATAAAAAAAGAGGAGACGATTACATGAAAACAGCTAACCCGTCAGTAAAGAAAAACAAGGTATTCATCTGGGCAACGAGCGTTGCCGCTTGCGCAGTCTTGACGCTAAGCATCTATGCGGTTAACCAGAACGGAAGCACTGCTCCTAATCCTGCCACCAACAACCCAAATAATGGCGCCGTCGTTGAAAATAACGGTCCAGGGGCAGGCTCGTCGGCAAAACAAAGGGTCAACATTGACGGCGTCATTGAAGAGGTAAGCGCAGACGGCCAAAGCTTCCGAATCGGTGAGCTATGGGTGACGGTAACCGAAGACACGACTTACGGCATATCGGACACGACGGCACCTGATGCTTCCGAGCAACTGGTGAGCAAGGAATTTAAAGTCGGCAACACGGTATCCGGCTTCACCTCGGAAGACGTCGCGAGCGGCAAAGTAACGGCAAACGTTATTTACAACAATTTTTAAGCTGTAACGCCATACCGACAAAGGCTCCCCTGCCAGCTTGAATAGCTGCTCAGGAGAGCCTTTTTCATTTATCCGTATGCGCGGCTTATGACGCCTCTCCGTGCAGGTAACGGAAGAACGGCTTATCTACCCAGAATTCGAACGGCGTGATAACCGCGGTAGGATCAATCGCTTTAAGTCCTGCCACAACCTTCGCGGAATCCTCATTCAGCGAGAACGGGTTAACCGTGTACGTGCTGTCCGGATCGGAAATCAGATTGTTCGTAATGACTTCGTAATTGGCAAGCTTCGTGTTCGAGTAGTACAACGGCTGCCACCACGAACCGTAGATCAATCCTTGCTGGTCGGCAACGTTTTTCTTCGCGAACTTCTCGATAATGCCGTCGAATGCCGCTTTGTCGGCCGCAGTCGCGAATTCGAATGCAAGATCATATTCCTTCGCGAACGCGATATAGTTGCCGTTAGCGATTTGCACGACGTTCGGACCCGGGTCGCCCCAGTCGGCCAAGAACAGAAACGCGGACGTTTTCGGCTCGAATTGCACCTTCGCGTCGATGCCTTCGCTGCGCAGCAAGCCGATCAGCTGCTGGGCATGCTTGAAGTCGGAATGACCGTAAATAAGCGACAAGGAGTCGATGAAGTTAGCATCGTAACGGGTGTCCTTGATGTTGTAGCCCGTAAACAGCTCCTTCTCAAGCCCCGCGTTCACCAGCTTCTGCAGCTTCGGAGCGTCGATTAAATCCGATGTCTCGTAAGCGGTGGAAAGCTTCGCGTAAATATCGGAATCGCTTGTATAGCCAATGTATTTCTTGTATAGACCTTTCGTGATCAGAACCTGTCCAAGCAGCGTTTGGATCAGCTCGTCGCTTGCAGGGGCGTTCGGCTTAAACCCTTGGCTAAGCGAAGCAGGCAGCAAGCCCGTATCGATTGCGGCAGCAACCTCCTGGGAAGCCTTAACGCCAAGCGTGCCCTTCTTGACTTGAACCTTGGCGAGCACGTTATCCGCCTTCGCAGCCGGGTAAGTCGAGGCAAGCTCCTTCAAGTCCGCCGCGCGCAGCGCAATCGCGACCGCCACGTAGTTCGTAAGCTGCTCATCGGCCTGAATGGACGGACCAGCCAAAATGCCTTGCTCATAAAGAGCGGCAGCGGCTTTGAACACCGGTGCGTCCGCAGTCAAATCGGTAAAGGTTACTTCCTTGCCGGAAGGCTTATAATCGAAAATGTCGGCGACAGCTTCGATGAGCTGTCCCTTCGTTACTTTACCGGAAAGCTGAACGTCGTATTTCTCCTGCAAAAACTGCTTGTATTGTGCTGCTCCATCCTTTGCAGAGACTGAAGAAGGAGCTGTCGATACGGCTTGCACCGCTACCGGCGTCGCGGCAAATGCGGTTGCTTGCGTAAATAATAGAGAGGATGAGAGCAAAAAGGCAGCAAGCATCTTGGTGCTGAATAGCGCTGTTCGTTTCATGGGCTTGACCTCCAATATAATAATTCCGATAAAAATAATCGGGTATGTAATTTCACCTAGTATAGCAACGCTTGGCTAATGATGTCAACGAAAAAATATAGCAAAGCGCATGCCAATGCCGGCATGCGCTCTTAAGGCTGCGAATATTCTGCTATTCCTCTTTTGCCGATTCGGCGTATTTCTTGAAATTATCCAAAATCGCCTGCCATCCGGCTTGCTGCATCTCGACGCCGTTAGTCTCTTCGGCCTCGAACGATTCGACGATTTTGGTATCGTCGCCTTGGGCAATAAAAGAGATGCTTACCTTCCTGCCGTCGCCCAATGTATAAGCGATGCTCTCGTTAAGGCTCACCTCGTCGTATACGCCGCCGAAATCAAATCCGAAGCTTCCGTCCTTGGCTTCCATTCTCGAGACGAATGCACCGCCGACCCTAAGATCGTTCTCCGCGATTGGCGTGTGCCAGTCATCGGAAGCATTGTTCCATTGCTTGATATGCTTCGGTTCCGTCCAAAATTTCCATACGCTTGCTACGGGAGAATGAACGATCGCTTCCACCGTTATCGTTACCGGACTGCTTGTTCCCATTACTTAACCTCCTCATAGGCTATGAATCTATTTTTCTCAAATAATACCATAATCATTCATCGCTAGTCGATATGTCTGAAGCGCTATCCTATCGCCTGATATAAGGAACGACGAACAGAGAATGGATGAATTGACATCGGCCGAAATAAATTTTCGTTCAAGCAGCTTTCAACAAGCTTTCAATTCGGTTTAAGGTACGCTTAAGGAAACATCTGTAATCTGGCAATGTCATAAACAACCGAAAGGAAGTGAAGTTATGTTATTGAAACGAACGACAATGTTGATGCTGGCAATCGTGCTGGCACTCACGACTATGATTCAGGCCGTGTCCGCCCAATCTGCCGAGCAGACAGTCATCACGCTCTCCGATGCCGGGGTAACGGTAGACGGACAAGCTGCTTCCACCAATGCTTCAAGCGCAGTGTATACAGGCGCGGACATCGTTTACTACGAGTCTGGGCGTGGCAGCAGCTATGGCGAAGGAACCGAATCCGATGCGCATAGCGCGGAGGAGGCTGCCGCTCATACGGTCGTTACCATCACGGAGCCGGGCACCTATCGCGTATCCGGCCAGCTGTCCAAGGGACAGCTGGCGATCGACCTAGGCAAGGAAGCGGCAAGCGATCCCGACGCGCGCGTCACTCTGATTTTGGACGGAGCGGACATTACGAGCACTGTCGCGCCCGGGGTCATTTTCTATAACGTCTACGAGCCTTACAGCGACACCGAGGATACGAAAGGCGTTGTTGATCTTAGCAAGGCTGGCGCTCAGGTCATAATCGCCGACGGTTCAGTGAACACGGTGAACGGATCGTATGTGGCGAAAATCTACAAAGAGGGCACGACGAGCAAGCTGCACAAATACGACGGGGCCTTCTACTCCAAAATGTCGATGAATATTTCCGGCGGAGCTGCCGGAACGGGAGAACTGCGCATTACGGCAGCCAATGAAGGGCTGGATTCGGAACTGCACTTGGCTTTAAACAGCGGCAACGTGTATATCTCGGCCCAAGATGACGGAATCAATACGAATGAGGACGGCATCTCCGTCACGAGCATCAACGGCGGCTACCTCTACGTCAACGCCGGTCTTGGAGCCGAGGGCGACGGCATCGACTCCAACGGCTACTTGACGGTTAACGGCGGCACGATCGTGACGATGTCCAACGAACGAAGCCCCGACGGCGGCATTGACGCGGACAAAGCTATTCTGATCAACGGCGGCACGGTAACAGCCGTTGGCACCCGCAACGATGCCGTATCGCAGGATTCCAAGCAGACGTATATGGAGCTCGCCTTCGCTTCGACCCAAGCGGCAGGAAGCGTCATTGAGCTAACCGATGCGGACGGCAACGAAATATTTAGCCATACGGCTGAGAAAGCGTTCCAAAGCGTAACGTTCTCATCATCGCAATTGAAGCTCGATACCGAATATCATCTCTATGTGAATGGCGTCCAGCAGCAGTATACGGGCAATGCTTCCGGCATGATGGGCGGCGGCTTCGGCGGCGGCAACCGCCCGCAAGGCGGAGGACTCGGCGAAGGCACCCGTCCGGAGACCGGAGGCATGAACGGCCCTGCTCCGACGGACAATCCGCCGACGGGCGACTTTACGCCGCCAGTCAATACGAACGGCTCCGAGCCGGACGGCGATGCGGCTAACGTTGCAGGGTCGACTGCCTTCATCGTTACCGAAGCCGTATCCAGCTTCTCGGGCATTTCCCAGGCTTCGGATGCCAGCGGCAAAACGCGCGTAAGCTTCACGGTCAATAACGGCGCGGGTATTCAGAACGCCGCGACCGGCCAACAAGCGGTACTGGAGCAAATCGCCGCAAGCGCAGCTGTGCCGGAGCAGGATATTCAAGTGACGGTGACCGATGTGCCGTCGGAAAACTATTCCGAGACAAAGCTGCTGTCGGAACTTCAAGGTTCGCTGTCAGACATCATGCCGAAGACGGACGGCCAGTATCGCCTGACGGTAGCCGTCGTTTCCACTAATGAAACGTATACCGGCGTATCGCAATGGCTGTTCACGATCGGCGGGCTGCCGTTTACGGATCTTAACCCGGCCGACCCGGCTTACCAAGCCGTGAAAGCCTTGTACGACAAAGGTCTGATGGTCGGAACGGGCAGCTCCAGCTTTTCGCCGAATGCTTCCGTAACGCGCGCAATGGCCATTACGACGCTTGGCCGACTGTTAGGCGTTGAAGCGGCCGAATCGTCCGCCTTCAACGATGTTGCGGCGGGCAGCTGGTATAGCGGTTATGTAGGCTGGGCTGCCGATAACGGCATCGTGGTCGGCAACGGAAAAGGTTTGTTCCTTCCCAACCAACCGTTGACGGCGGAGCAGATGGGACTTATCTTATCCCGCTACGCCGAGCTTGCGAATATCGAACTATCGATCGACGAACTGCTTCCCGATCAAGAAGAACAAAGCCTGACTCGTGCCGAGTTGGCGATTATTCTTAACGAGCTGCTATAAGGACACCATGCAGGCTAATGAGTTAATGTTGGAGGCAACGAGCAAAATGGACGAAATAGGCAGTACTTTTGCCTGTATTTCATACAGTCTAATCTGTCCCAATCGCCTGTGAAGTCACTTTTGAGTGGAAACTATACAGCCAAAAAAGGGATTATAGCCCTCGGTGGCCATTTTCCGTCCATATGACTGTACAAAATCCAATCAAACTCGGAAATTCTCTCATTCCTTGCCTTTTGATTGCATGAAATCCAATAAAAAAGCTCAATAACCTAACGTTTGGTTGGACGATTGAGGCTGTCATTTAACTGTTAACTAATTAGTCAATTTATATGATTTTTCACACAAGAGCAGTTAAACAAGAAGTAAATAGAAAATACTTATGCGATTTATCATACAAAAGTGTATAATTCATCCACGTGGCCGATGATTTTGTACGATTTTTCGATCAAATGCCTTGATTTGACCTATCCGTAAGGTTGGTTTATACGATATATCGTACAACTATTGGTTAGCCACAGTTAATCGACAGCTTCCGATTTCCATTCAAAACAGTGACGGTAATGATGACTGATTTTCATATTCTAAGCAGGGCTAAAATAACCCAATCAACGTGAAGATAATATATAACCTGAATGAATAAAGCGAAAGAGGAACATCCCATGATGTTCCTCTTTCGTTTGCAGCCTTCCTTGCTTTATGTTGCGGACAATTGGTGCTACAATATTTTTGTGAGTGGCTATCACGGATTGCCGTCACGACTCATAATGAATAAGGAGTTATTATTGTGGAAAACCAATATCGAATATTATTATATTACAAATACGTAGCCGTACCTGACTATGAGCTGGTCGCAAGCGCGCATCTCGACTACTGCAAGCAGCTAGGCGTCAAAGGCCGGATTCTAATCGCTTCCCAAGGGATTAACGGCACCCTCTCCGGAACGATTGAACAAACCGATGCTTATATGGCCTATATGAACGCCCATCCCCTATTTTCCAATATGGTTTTCAAAATCGACGAAACGGATCGACATGCTTTCAAGAAGCTGTTTGTTCGCCCGAAGAAAGAACTCGTTACGCTGCGATACGAAACACCGCTTGACCCCAATGTGAATAGCGGGAAGCGCTTGTCTCCGCAACAATTTCACGAGCAGCTTCAGCGCGAGGACGTCGTTATTATTGACGGGAGAAACGATTACGAATACGATCTCGGTCATTTCCGGAATGCGATCCGTCCCGACGTGAAGTCGTTCCGCGATTTTCCCGAGTGGATTCGGGAGAACCTGCAGGACGCCAAAGACAAAACCATTCTAACTTATTGTACGGGCGGCATTCGCTGCGAGACGCTAACCGGCGTGCTTCTGAACGAAGGGTTCACAGACGTGGCGCAATTAGATGGCGGTATCGTCACTTACGGGAAGGACCCTGAGGTTAAAGGACGTTTGTTCGATGGCAAAATGTACGTGTTCGACGAGCGCCTCTCTGTTCGCGTTAATCAGACGGACGAACATATCACGGTCGGCAAATGCCATCATTGCGGCAATTTGACGGACACGATGATCAACTGCAAGGATGACACCTGCCACGACCAGCATCTTGTCTGCGACGACTGCCTGGAGAGCCATGAACAATATTGCTCCGAGGAATGCAAAGTTAATGATGCTGTGTAATAACGAAAGGGATGCGCCGACAGGCTGCATCCCTTTGTTCGTTATCCTATATCGTTTCCTTTACAGTCGAACAAGCTTGGTAATCCTCCCATGCTGTGTCCATTCCGCTACATACACATTCCGGTCGCCATCGACGCAAACGGCATGCGGTGAGCTGAACTTGTTCGGACGGAACCAGTCAAGCGGCAGATTCGGCCACCCTTGCTGCTTGTATGCCTGTTGATCTTCGCCAAGATGAGTGATCAGTCGATCATTCTTATCGAGAATCGTAATTCGGCTGTGCAAATCCGCGAAGTATACGTCGTCTTCACTGAAATAGAAGCTGCAAGGCATATCCATGTCATCCTCTATAAATCTCTTATGCTCCCCATCAAGGGTAAACACTTGAATACGGAAATTGCCGCGATCCGCCACATACAACTCCGGGACGCCGCTTCGCAGATCAATAGAAATGCCATGAGGGCACTTCATTTTGCCAGGCTCCGAGCCTTCACCTCCCCAAGAACGGATCAGGTTGCCTGAGGCGTCGTATTGGTGAATCCATGATTGCCCGTAGCCGTCGGTCACATAAATATCGCCGTTAGGCGCCACACATACGTCAGTCGGTATGAACTTTCGTTCGGAGTCATAAATATGCGGCAGGTCAGGCGTCTCTAATGAAAGCACAGATCGTCCGTCAATCGTCATCTTAACCATGCTTCCTCTTGTGTCGGTCACATATAGAAACTGCTGATCGCCTTCCTGATGCAAATAAAACCCATGCGCGTCGCCTTCGAACTGTTCGCCGAATGCAGAGACAAGTTCCCCTTCCCGATTGAACTTCAAGATTGACGGGGTTCCGGTGTGAAACACCCATATATTTCCCTCCGAATCCACATCTATACCGTGCGTATATCCCAGAGTGACGCTCGAAGGCACCTGAGCCCAACCTTCTATTACTTCAAAGCGGTGTGTTCCATTTCCGGTGATCATTGTCATTATTTTGTCATTCTCCTTTAAGTTATAACCTCTCCCTACTTACGCTAGAGCAAAGACTTCAATTTGACATCCCCGTTCTCAAGCACTCCCGGCTCCTCCTGCCGATATCCCCGCTCAATTAACATCTCCGCAACTCGGATCTCCTTGGACAAGCTCGGTGAGCCGAACCCGCTTGCCGCGACCAAACGATTATCCTCAGTCAAGTGGAAAAACAGCGCACTGCCGTCCTTCGTCATTCGTTGCACCGTTCGGCTTCCGTAATCCGGAAATCCTACCACCTGCAGCGTCTTCTCGTATTGATCGGACCAGAACCATGGAATGACTTTATAAGCATGAACGGCCCCCAGCATGCTCCCCGCCGCATGAATGCCTTGATCCTGCGCATTTCGCCAGGCTTCCAGCCGGATGCGCTTGCCGTCATAGATCTCATGCGGAAAAGAACAACAATCCCCAGCCGCGAATATGTCAGGATCGCTCGTGGCAAGCTTAGCGTCTGCGCAAATCCCGTTATCGATTGATAAACCGTTGTCCGCGGCAAGATCGGTTACGGGCACAGCGCCTATCCCGACGATGATTGCATCGCAATGCAGGGAAGTGCCGTCGGCGAATTCAATGACATGACCGTTCGGCGATTGTCGGATCTGGTCGATCGCAGTGCCGAGCTTGAACGTTACGCCCGCTGCACGATGCTGCTCTTCGACGAGGCTTGCGATTTCAATGGGTACCCCGCGCGTTAAGATGCGTGAACCTACTTCAATCAGCGTTACATCGCATCCGATCGTTCTCGCGCTTGCCGCTACCTCCAGCCCGATGAATCCTCCACCGATGACGACAATTTTGTTGCCAGGGAGCAATTTGGACCGAATCGCTATAGCATCCTCGAATGAACGCAAATATAATAATTTCCCCGTCACTTCGGTGTTATATGGAAGCTTACGCGGCTGCGCCCCAAGCGCGAGCAACAAGCGCTCGTAGGGTACGACGCCGCCGTCGTTCAAATGGATAACATGCGCCGATCTGTCTATGCGTACCGCGCTCGTACCGGTAATGAGCTTAATATTTAACTGGGTTAGCCGATCTTCCTTATGAACATAAGTCGGCTCAGGCTCCTCTTCATTCGTCAACGCGTTCTTCGAGAGAGGCGGACGTTCATAGGGAGCTCGGATTTCATTGCCGATCATCGTAATTTCACCGTTCCAGCCGCGTTCCCTCAGCTGTTCCGCCGCCCTAGCGCCTGCTTCTCCGGCTCCGACGATAACCATTCCGCGTGCAAGCATGGTCATTCTCCTTATCTAAGCTTGATGTATACTTTGCCCGCATTCACTTGTACGGGGTATGTGCGCAAATCCACGCAAGCCGGTGTTTTTTTGGCCGCTCCGGACTTATAGTCAAATCGTCCATTATGTTTCGGGCATTCGATGATGTTGCCCATCACTAGACCACCGGACAAGTGAACCCTTTCGTGCGAACAGAAACCGTCCGTCGCGAAATATTCGTTATCGTCGGACCGGTAGACAGCAAAAGAAGCATCCTTATAGTCGAAGCGAATGACGTCCTCCTCATCGATGTCTTCCATGCCGCATACTTCAATCCACTCTTCTGACAGACTCATCGTTATCGCCCCCTCCTGTAGTAAAGTAATAATAAGGCTGCGCCGTTATCGGCAATTTTCTCTCGATGACGTAATTCGGATCATGACGCTGCTTCCGCAGCGCCGAAATCACTTCCTTATACGCCTCCCATGTGCTCTTGCACGGTTCTGGCATATCGCCCTTCATCTCCTCGTGCAGCTTCGGAAGGGCGTGATAAGGAACCATGGGAAACATATGATGCTCGATATGATAATTCATGTTCCAATAAAGGAAGCGGAACACAGGATTCATGTAGATCGTCCGCGTGTTAAGCCGATGATCCAATACGTCCTCGTGCAATCCGAGATGCTGACAAAGACCGAAAGACAACATGAGCCAAGGACCGTAGAACGCGGGCAAAACAAGGAACATGGCCGGCAAAATGCTACCAAAATAAAGGCAAGCCGCTATAATTGCTGCAAAAATAAGCACATAAACACGCGATTCCCAAAAAGTTCTACGATGCTCGGAAGCCGGGATATAAGATTTCTCTTCATCGCTAAGCGAGCCGAACGCCATTCTGAAAATGCGGACGATATCCATTGGCCCGACGGCTAGATGAAAATACTCCATTAAGATCACTCTCCATACCGGCGGCCTTGGCTGTGCGATCTCCGGATCGAGTCCGACGATATACGTATCCGTATGATGCCGGGTGTGGCTCCATCGCCATTTCGTCGCCGGCCGCAGCACGAGGAACGAAGCAATTTGGTAGACGAATTCGTTCATCCAGGACGTCTTGAAAGCCGTACCATGCCCCGCCTCATGCCATCTCGAATCACCTGTGTTGCAATAGAACGTTCCGTAGGCAAGAAATGCCGGTATCGCCCACCAGGTGCCCCATGAATAATAAGCAAGAGTTCCTAGCACGATGAACATTGCGAACCAAATTAACGTGTCGCGAATCGCCGGACCGTCGCGTCGTTGCATAAGCTCCTTCATTCGTTTGCGGGGAATCGGCGTGACGTACCATTCCGCCGAAGCAAGTCCCCGTTCTTGCGCCCGGACGGTTTCCGTACCGGTGAGACTGTAATCTCTTTTGCTTGTGACACTGCTTTGGATCGACTGGCTCATCTCGTTTCGCTCCTTTTTTAGATTTCCGTGCCCGGGCACGGAAAGGGGTAAAAAAATTTAGAGGCTTTCCGGGATATATATACTCGTAGCTGTATAAATCAATTCCGCATCCGGCTGTTTGCCGGAAAACATGAGATCGTATAGGACACGCAACGAACGATAGCCTTGCTGTTCCGGATTCTGTACGATAGTGAAGTCGATGATGTTATCTTTCAAGCCTTGCTCGATTTCCGGGAGCAAATCATTGCACACAATGCGTATTTGCCCGGCTTTGCCATTAAGGCGCAATGCATCGATACACGCGGCAATATCACCCGTCGCCAAATAAATGCCCTCGAGATCAGGAAGCGTTTTCAATGTTTCGTCTACATGCGTGAACGTATCTTCATAGCGATCCGCGATTTCGATTACGCTTGCAATTTCGAGCGGATTGCCCCAAGCTTTCATCGCGTCCGTAAAACCTAAAGTTCTCACACGATGTGCTTGAAATTTGGGATTGCCTAACACGACGGCGATTTGCGCGCCTCGCGGCAAAATCCGCTTCATCAGGCCAGCAGCAATGGAGCCGCTTTTATATAGATCTTGCCCGACGAAACAAGCCCTCTTGCAATCTTCAACGTCTGAGTTAAACGTCACGACCGGAATGCCGCGATCGACAGCTTCATCGATCATTGCTCGAACTTGCGAATCGTCTAGTGACGCATATAGGATTCCTTGAACCCCACTATTAACGAGTTCACGGACCGCTTGTGCACACTTCTCCGGCTGGGTGCTGTCTACGTATTGAAACTCCAGACGAAGACCCATATCCTTAAGCTCCGCAGCAGCCAAACTAATGCCTTCTCGAATTTGATCAAAGAACCGAATGTGCTCAGGCGGCATAACAATGCCAACGACCGCCGGTTTCTTCTGGTAAGCGAGCGCCTTGCCTGCCAAATTTGGGACGTAATTCATTTCTTCTACGATGGAGAGCACTCGGTCACGAACGTCTGGTTTAACACCGTACCTTCCGTTTAACACACGATCCACAGTACCTCTAGATACGCCTGCCTTCTCGGCAATTTGTCTAATGGTTACTTTCAATGATGATTCACCTTTCCATTCCGTGCCCGGGCACATTTTTATTATAAGGGCATACCGGCATATATTCAATAACCGATTTTGAGGCGTCGTCATTACTTTATGTTGCTGACAAATGGTGCTACAATATTTAGATAGGTTATAAATGACTTTCCGATATACGGATTGGAAATTGATGAGGAGTTATCACCGTGGAAAACCAATATCGAATTTTACTATATTACAAATACGTTGCAATACCTGATTACGAGCTGGTCGCGCAAGAACACCTTGACTATTGCAAGGAGCTAGGCGTGAAAGGCCGGATTTTAATCGCTTCCGAAGGGATTAACGGCACCCTCTCCGGAACGATCGAGCAAACCGATGCTTATATGGCCTATATGAACAGCCACCCGATTTTTTCCGGTATCTTTTTCAAAATCGACGAGACGGACGGACATGCTTTCAAAAAGCTATTCGTTCGCCCTAAGAAAGAACTCGTTACGCTGCGATACGAAACACCGCTTGATCCCAATGTTCAAAGCGGAAAGCGCCTGTCGCCGCAGCAATTTTACGAGCAGCTTCAGCGCGAGGACGTCGTTATTATTGACGGGCGAAATGATTACGAATACGATCTCGGCCATTTCCGGAATGCGATTCGTCCCGATGTGAAGTCGTTCCGCGATTTTCCGGAATGGATTCGAACTAATCTTCAAGACGCCAAAGATAAAACGATCCTGACTTATTGTACGGGCGGCATTCGGTGCGAGAAGCTGACCGGCGTACTCCAAAATGAAGGGTTTACCGATGTGGCGCAATTGGACGGCGGTATCGTTACTTACGGGAAGGATCCCGAGGTTCAAGGGCGTCTGTTCGATGGAAAAATGTATGTGTTCGACGAACGCCTCTCTGTTCGCATTAATCAGACAGATGAGCATCTTACGGTCGGCAAATGCCATCATTGCGGCAGTCTGACGGATACGATGATCAACTGTAAGGATGACACCTGCCACGACCAGCATCTTGTCTGCGACGACTGCCTGGAGAGTCATGAACAATATTGCTCCGACGAATGCAAAGTCCATGATGCGGCCGACCATTCGGCGCATGTAAAATAGCTTAGCCAATATCAAGCATTTACGGTTATATAGCATGCTTATGAAACACGGAAGAGGGTGTCCCGACGGGACACCCTCTTCCGTGTTTCCATCTTCTAACAAGTAGAGCGTCAGTGCCCACGCAGGTCAAGATCGCTTAACGGATAGTCGCTGCTGCCCCAGGTATAAACGATGTAGTAGTCGGTTACTATTTGATCCGCCTTTAATGCCTTGAAGG
Organism: Paenibacillus sp. YIM B09110; assembly: GCF_037167145.1. Classification (NCBI taxonomy): domain Bacteria; kingdom Bacillati; phylum Bacillota; class Bacilli; order Caryophanales; family Paenibacillaceae; genus Paenibacillus; species Paenibacillus sp. YIM B09110. The sequence continues at coordinate 20,174 of NZ_JBANSP010000021.1, forward strand.
TCAAGTTGCCATGGTCAATAACATCAATTTGCCTGCTCGTTTGCTTTTCGACGATGTAAAACCCACCTATTTCGCGATACTTTGAATAATAATGATCCAACTCTTCCAAAGCGAGTTCCGATTTAATTAAAATAGCTCCAAAAAATTGCATGCCATTTCCGTTTCCCACTAATTTCCTGGCTGACGATATAGAATCCACGAGTTCGGTTTTGTCGGGCAAGGATAATCTTGTTAGCTCTTTCTTTACGGAATATGCAACATAATTATTCATAAATGGAATGGATGCAATCAATAAAAAAAGAGCAACCACGATGATCGTAAACATAATTTTGATTAACTTCTTCAAGTTTGCACCTCTTTTTAAAATCTCTGCCTAACCATACAGACAAGCTGTCATTATAGACGTTAGATATTTATAAAGGTTTCAATTTATTGGTATTTCATCCATTATCCTCACCGCGGGCACAAATGGTTTTGTAAGCGATTTCTCCAATCTAACGTTTGTTGACTATAGTATCAAGTTTGTTGTCTAGAAGCATCGAAGCCTTCCAGTATACAATGAACGCAACAAGTGAAATACAAGCAAATACACCGGAAGGAGCGACAGACATGAAGCGGACAGCCGAACAACAAAATAAAAGAAAGCGCTTACGAATTCGATGGCACAAACAGGATACGGAACTGACGCTCTTGGCGTTGCCCACGACCATTTGGTACGTCTTGTTTTGTTTCTTGCCTATGTTCGGGATCATTATCGCCTTCAAAAACTTCAGAATTAGCGGCGGTTTCTTGAGCAATGTGTTTAACAGTCCTTGGGTAGGCCTCAAAAACTTCGAGTTCCTATTCAAGTCGAATGACGCTTGGATCATTATACGCAACACCATTGGATACAACCTTATTTTTATCGTGCTCGGCATTGTGCTGCCCGTTCTATTCGCAATCATGATCGGACTGCTCCACAGCCGCAAAGCAAGTAAAGTCTACCAGACGATGATGTTCCTTCCCTACTTCCTCTCCTGGGTTGTCGTATCCGCCGTAGGCTGGGCGTTCCTAAGCTTCGATAAAGGGATTCTAAATCAAACGCTCGTCAATATGGGCGGCGATCCCGTGAACTGGTATATGGAACCGGCATACTGGCCTTACTTCTTGATTCTGTTGAACGTCTGGAAGGGCTTGGGCTATGGCATGGTCATTTATTTGGCAACGATCACGAGCCTTGACAGCACCTATTATGAAGCAGCGGTTATTGATGGGGCTTCCATTTGGCAGCAGACGAGATATATTACATTGCCCATGCTCAAGCTCGTTATCGTCATGCTGTTCATCCTGGCAGTTGGACGTATATTCTACACCGATTTCGGCCTGTTCTATCAGGTCACGCGAGATTCGAATTCGTTGTTCAACGTATCTACCACGATCGATGTCATGGTCTATAAACAACTGAAATCCGCTACGCTCGGGATGGCGGCTGCTTCCGCCTTCGTACAATCCGTTCTAGGCTGCGCAACGATTCTAGCCGCTAACTGGATTGTCCGCAAGATCGATCCCGACAGCGCGATGATGTAAGCCTATGCTTACGCAATCACTGAAGGAGGGGTGACCTTGTCAACAAGAACGACTTACGATACAGGCCTTGAGAAATTCAATCGAACGAGCACTCCCGTAAACATCTTCTTCAACCTGATCTTTATCATCTTGGCGTTGCTCTGCGTCATACCCGTAGTCGTTGTTCTATCGATTTCCTTCTCCAGCGAGAACTCCATTCGCGAGACAGGGTATCATTTGCTGCCGGTTGCCTTGTCCGGAGAAGCCTACGCCTACGTCATCAAGCAGGGAACGATGATTTTGCGGGCGCTTGGCGTATCCGCTCTTGTAACCATAGCCGGTACTGCGATCGGCGTCTTGCTTACGACCTCCATGGGCTATGTGCTTTCGCGCCCGACCTACAAGCTGAACGGCTTTCTGACCTGGGTCGTATTCATCCCGATGATATTCAACGGCGGTCTCGTATCCAGCTACTTCATTAACACGAATTTATTAGGACTCAAAGACAGCATCTGGGCGCTTATTTTGCCGCTGGCCGTCTCGTCGTTCAACGTCATCATTTGCAAAACGTTTTTTAAAAGCACGATTCCCGACGGGCTGATCGAATCGGCCGAGATCGACGGCGCGAGCCAGCAGCGAATCTTTTTCTCCATCATCCTGCCGATTTCCTTGCCGGTCATTGCGACTATCGGACTGTTCCTTTGCTTCTCTTACTGGAATGACTGGTTTCAATCGATGCTTTATATCAATAACCAGGACCTCTATTCCTTGCAGGCTTTGTTGAATAGCTTGATGAGCAATGTGGATGCGCTTGCCAAAAATGCCGCGAGCATGGGCGTCAGCTATGCCGTGCTTGTCGCAACGATGCCCAAGGAATCCGCCCGCATGGCCGTAGCTATCATCATTGTTCTGCCCGTAGCCTTCGCTTACCCGTTCTTCCAGAAATATTTCATTTCCGGACTAACGATCGGCGCCGTTAAAGGTTAACTAGCGAAATAAACCAAGCTAGCTTGGTTTATCATAAATCACTGCGCAACGCTGCGGTGATCCAACTTCTATAAGGGGGAAATGAAATGAAGAAATCTTGGAAGCTCGTCTCTATGCTTTGTATTCTCACCCTGCTAGTTGCAGGCTTGGCAGCCTGCTCCGGCTCGAACTCGCCGAATGCAACCAACAAGCCGAGTACGGCTACGGATGCACCGAAAAGTACCGATGCACCGAAGGATAGCGAGGAGCCAAGCAAGGAAGTTCCGACGTTGGTCTGGTGGCTGATCGGCGGCCAAGTACCTAATAACTTCAGCAAAGCGATCGATGCCATGAACGAGTATACAGCCGAAAAAATCGGCGTGAAAATCGACATCAAGGTAGCCAGCTGGGGCGAGTGGGATACCAAAATCAATACAATCGTGAATACGGGCGAACCGTTCGACATTATGTTCACCAACAGCGGCAAATACAGCAAGCAGGTGGCTATGGGAGCTTTTGCCGATATCACTGATCTGGTTCAAGCCGAAGCACCCGAGTTATACAAGCTGATTCCCGAGAAAGTATGGGACGGCACGAAAATCGGCGGCAAATACTATTCCGTTCCTACCTATAAAGATTCGTCGCTGACGCAATATTGGGTTTACGATGATAAATACGTACAGAAGTACAATATCGACATCAACAACATCAAAACGCTGCAAGATCTTGATCAACCTCTCCGCAGCATCAAGGCCGGCGAAGGCAAAAGCTTCTACCCATTGCCTATGACGCAAGGCGAAGGCTTGAACGGCTTCTTCAACAATTATGACGACTTAACGCTGGGCTTCTCTCCAATCGGCGTAAGAACCGACGATGCGGCGCGCACAGTTGTCTCCGTTCTCGAGCAGCCCGACATTATGGCCGACCTGAAGCTTCTGCACGCTTGGTATCAAGACGGCATCATCAATCCGGATGCTCCGACGAAAACAGAGAACGACAAAGGCAGACCATTCTTCGCTGCCCAAGCATTCCCTGGCGCGGAGATCAGCTGGCAAATCAATGACGCTATCGAAAAATACGATATGGTTCAGCATTTCGGTCCTATCTATACAACAAGCACGATCCAAGGCTCTCTAAACGCGATTTCCGCGAATTCGAAATACAAGAAGGAAGCGCTCAAGTACCTCGAACTGGTTAACACGGATCCAAAGCTGCGCAACATGCTGGCATTCGGGGAACTCGGCGTAGACTTCAACAACGTCGACGGCGAGAAAGTCATCGAGCGCATTTCCGATACTTGGCCGCTGGCTGCTTACTCACAAGGCACATTCTTCAATCTTGCGGTAACGAAAGGCGCTCCAGTGGATCAATGGGATCAAGTCAAGAAGCTGAACGATGCAGCGACATCCTCCACCGTACTAGGGTTCGCGCTGGACATCGGCAATCTTCAGACGGAAGTGGCGAATGTCCAAGCGGTATGGGATAAATACAAATACGAGCTCATTACGGGCGCATCCGATCCGGAAAAAATGATTCCGAAAATTACAGCGGAATTAAAGTCCGCCGGCATGGACACGATTATGAAAACCGCTCAAGAACAAATCAACAGCTACTTCAAGTAAGCAAAATAAAAAGGCTTGCTGAATGCCGAAAAACCAGCTGAAAACCGCATAATAACAAGAAAATCAGGCTCTCTCTGTCGAATTCATGTGCAATTGAATGACAGAGAGAGCCTGGAGTATTTCATCGAAAATCCGTACATGCAATTGCTGGTGGACGCGACATTCGCCATCCAAATCCATAGCTCGTGTCCATAGCCATGCACCCCGAGTACACCTTCATAGCTAGCCCCCAGCCGATATACTTCGCCATTGAGCCGCAAAACGGTTCGCAGCGGCAAACCCGCAGCCATTATCCATTCAATCGGAACTCGGTCCAGTCGCCTAGACGGTTCCTGCTTCCATGGCACCATTATTTTCTGCTGGTCGCCTTTACGTAATCTATGGAAAGACGGGGAAAAGATTGATATACTGTTTCTGCATGCGTAAGTAGATAGATGGGGGCATGAATATGTTTGCGAAGCGACTGAAGCAGATGCGGAAGAAGAGGAAATTGACCATGCAGGAAGTGGCCGATTTTGTTGGCGTTGCCAAAAGCACCTATGCCGGCTATGAGTCGGGTTACCGCCAGCCGACGATAGAGTCCATACAAACGATATCCCGTAAATTGCGTACGTCGGCTGATTATTTATTAGGTCTTACGGATTACTCCGAACTGCCGGCGGAGGTTAACCATAATGCAAAAGAATACTTAAACGTTGAGCAGCTTCATTGGGACGGCGTCCCTCTGGAGAAGGACGATCTCGATCTTATTCGCAATCTGCTCGACCGCGTGCTTCGTGACCGGGGTTTAACCAAAGAAGAATAACCCCTCCTTACTATATAATGATGCTAACGCAGCAAGATCTATGAACAGGTCAGTTAATGGTCAATCACACCATTAACTGACCTGTTTTTATATGCAGGACAGCTATACCCGCCGCTGTGCCCCAATAACCGCGATTCAGCAGTCTCTCCTCATTTATACTAAATCGATTCTACTGTGCAACAAATTGCCGCGATGTGCATATAATTGTCGCGAAGTATCGAATTAGCAACTCTTGTATCCGCTTTCACAACTTCTGCTAGGGGATTCGCCTTTGCTTCGGCTAGTTCCGAGATGTCATTCTATTGGGTGGTCATGTGCAAATAAGGAGGAATAATGGCATGAACAAATGGTTGAAACTCGTCACCTTGGCCGTTATGCTGCTTACGTACGTTTCTTTTTACAACTTTTGGCCGGCTCGTGCCGAGGCTAGTTTCTCACACTATATTACGCGCAACGGAGATACGTTGATGGAGGGGACAATCGCGTTTCGTTTTATCGGAACCAACCAGCCTTTACTGAATAGAGCATGGACGGATCCGTCTGAAATCGAGGATGCGATTCGCTCGGCAAGCAGCTCAGGAATTAATGTCGTCCGCTTGTATCCGTTTGAAGTGTCAATGGGCAGCGATCCCGCAGGAACTTACCGTCATGTGATGGGACCTAACGAATACAATGAAAGCGCATTCCAGTTGCTGGATAAAATTGTGCAACTGGCAAACCATTACAATGTTCGGCTAATCGTACCTTTCGTCGATAAGTATAACTACATCGGAGGAATTGCCGATTGGTCGGCTTTCCGCGGGAAAACGGCGAATGATTTTTGGAGCGATCCGACCATAAAGCAGGACTTCAAAAATTTCATTAAATTTGTGGTTCAGCGGATCAATACGTATACTGGTGTTCCATACAAAAACGATAAAGCCATTCTGGCCTGGCAGCTGGGGAACGAACTTCCTTCCACGGATAGCTGGGTAAGCGAGATGGCCGCGTATGTAAAGAGCCTCGATTCCAACCATCTTGTAGCCGATGGAGGATATGTCCGTGCACAGGGAATAAGGACCAATGCACTGAATGACAGCCATATCGATATTATTGTTCCGCACATTTACAGCTATCACAATGTCGACATGGTTACAAAGCTCAATGAGTGGAGAAATAGCACCAAAGGAAAAAAAGCGCTGATCATTGGCGAATTCGGTGACTATTCCCCGGCGGATACGGAACAGCTGCTCGACATCGTTCAGAACAATGGAACATCAGGCGCCATGGTCTGGGGCAGCATGCATCATCACAAGATGGGCGGATGGCATTGGCCTCCGGTCGGAGAATGGTCCTATTTGCGTTATCCCGGTTTCGCAACCGGCGGTTGGGCGGACGAAACGGCCATCATCGATCTGCTGCGCAAGTATGCCTACTCGATGAAAGGCTTGGCCGTTCCTCCTTGGCCGGCACCCGATGCGCCCGTGATGTTCCCTGTCGATTCCGTGCATGCCCTCTCCTGGATGGGTGTTTCCGGGGCAAGCACTTATGACGTTGAACGTTCGACAAGTCCCTCCGGCCCATGGATAACTGTAGGCAGCGATGTGACGGATGATATTACCACACCGCGTCATCATACGTTTACCGTACCGATCTTCGGCGATGCATCTGCCCAAGAAGGCACAAGCTATTACTATAGGGTGAAAGCAAAAAACGAGCACGGTACCTATTCCCCGTACTCCAACATCATCGGTCCAATTAAGGCGAAAAGCGGGGTTATCGTCGACGCAGAAAGCAGCGGCTATACCGAGACGGGAACCTGGGGGACTAGTACGCTAGGCGGTAGTTACGGCGGCAGCTCGCGTTACAGCAGTACCATTGGAAGTACGGCTACGTGGAGACCGAACCTCACGACGCCGGGATACTACAATGTGTATGTCCGATATCCTTACCATCAGGGTTCAACGAAGTATGCTCAATATTCGATCTATCACAATGGCGTGACGAATACCGTAACCATCAATCAGACGACTATAGCGGGCGGTCAGTGGCGCCTGATTGATACGGTATATTTCGCTGGCGGACCGGAAGAATATGTGAAGCTCGAGACCGCTCAAGGCGGATCCAACAGAGCCGATGCGGTCATGTTTGAACCGCAGAGCTTTGGCGACAGCTTTCAAAACAATAGTTCCGGCAGTTGGACCTCTCTGAGCGGCAACTGGTCTTTAACCAATGATGTCAGTCACGACAGCATTCCCCAAGACAATAAAGTGTTGAAACAATCGGACACAGGCATTGCCGAAACCGTTATCGATTCGACTTACTCCAACGCCACCATAACCGTAGCCTTAAAAGCGTATGACAATCATATGGCCAACGCTTCTGCCGGCTTAGTTGCCCGGGCAAATTCAGATTTCTCCTACATGTACACCCTGCGCATCAACTATGATCAGAATAAAGTCCAACTGTACAAGAAACTGGGCAATAGTTGGACCAACATCGGGGAAGCGAATATGATAGCCACTCCAGGCACTTGGTATCTGCTTAAGCTGGAGATGAAAGGAAGCTCATTAAAAGCCTATGTGGACGGCGTGAAAAAAATCAGCGTTAGCGACTACAGCTTGACCAACGGGAGCATCGGTTTGCGGACGTACGATCAGACGGCTGTCTTCGACAGCATCGTTGTTTCGACGAACTGATCCGAATACTTAACGTCCACTCCCCGCCCGCGTAATGAAATATTGCCAACAAAATAAGCTGCCGGCGACGGCAGCTTTATTTTCATACCCTTATGTTTTCCATTGTCACTTCCCCGAATAAAAAAACTACGGCTGACCAATCAACGAACCAAACTCTAGCGGACCCAGATGACCTTTATTGGATAAAAATAGCCTCTTTTCATTTCTAACGGACGGAGGTGACGCTAAGATAGCCAATTTATACATATAAATCCTCTCCTTTTAGAATAAGGGTCACCCTTGTCCGTAAAATGATCATACAAGCAATTTGGGGACAGATAAGGACTTTTAGGTCCGTTACACTTGCATGCGTCATCGCTGTTTGTTAATTGGTCAGCCGTAGAAAAAAAGGGCGCTTTTTAGTATTAGTAGGCGATACCCACACGTGATTTTATAAAATCGCTGCTTTTTATCTGGCTATATGTAAATTCTGCTGCATCCGACACGGATATTTCAACTCCGCCTTCCGGCAAAAAATTACGGTCTACACGATATTTACCTACACTTTCTCCATCCGGCAAATACGTAGGACAGATAATAGTCCATTCGAGTGTTGATTGTTTTAGCATATCGTAAACTTTATGATGTTCTTCTGCTGCACGGACTGACTTACGCTTTGATTCACTTGACTGATAACGCAGTGAATCTGGGGTGGTTCTACTTTGCAGGATACCAGCAGTTCCTATAGTTATAATTCGTTGTATACCTTCGTTTTGCATTGCTTCGATAATTAGAGGCATACTTTCTGATAGAGTAGTTGTCCCATCAGTATTTAGTGCGCTAATAACTACATCAATCCCATGTGTTGCACGCATGATATCATCTTTATTTAAAACATTACCTTGAATCGTCTTTAAATTTTTATTATTTATTTGAATCTTCTCTGGAGTACGAACTAATACCGTAACATGATGTCTGTCATGAAGGGCATAAGTAACGATTTGACCTCCAACTCGTCCAGTTGCACCTAAAATTAATATATTCATGAGAACGAACCTCCTCTTGCGAAAACAAATATTACTCTATACTTTAAAAGTTATTATATCGTCTTTTTCAACTAGTGGGCAGGATAGTGCAACTTCCCAACCATTGGAATCGTTTTGGAATAAACGAAATAAAATGATTATCTTGGAAGGAAAACTTGTAATTCACCTTATAAATCTGACTTTACAAAAAGGACTGTCCGGGAGGGTTAATGAATGAATTATTCGTTAAGGACAATGATTGTCGGAATAGCATTAATACTTATGGGGATTTATATTCAAAATGATCTAGAAAACCATTTTTATGAAAATGACTATTTGCTTGTTATTACTGGATTCGTATTAGTAATTGTAGGGTGCTTCAAAGAAGCCATCAAAACAATAATCGTTAAGCAAGAAAAGAAAGATAACGATAATTGAACACCAAATGGGTTGCCGCATGGTAGTTCTTTGTTACGCTCTAATGGGGAACGATAGCGTAATAATTAATAAGCTGCCTTCATTATAATGACAGTCTTGTTGAGCTAACGGGCAGTTTAGCGTGGGATACAAAATGAGGCTCATCATGAGCCTCATTTTGTTTTATACCATTAAATAAACTGCATTTTATTAATATAGATTTTTAGTTATCTTTTGCGTTAAATGTTCAATTTTCGGTTTCATAACCGCATCATCAACTGCCGAAAGCTTATCAGGTTTAAACAACTGAACTTTCTTTAATATATAATAATCATTTAAAATCTGTTCAATCGTTAATTGATTTGTCATCAGGTATTTCACATTAAACATACCACGAAGAATCTCATCTTGCGCGATAAGCAACTTGCCGCTAACATCATTAAAAATCCCTTTTTGAATACCTTCCACGTAAAAAGATAATAGATACTTTTCACGCTGCTTCATGGCTTCATTGAATCGATCGTACCATTCAAGATAGCTGGTTTCGAGTTCCTTAATAAAGTTGTCTGTGAAATAAACGACTAACGATATAGACTGCTCAAATATTTGTTGGAATCGAGTGCCGAAACTTTGATCGGATTCTAAATGCGAATTGGTCAATTCATTCATATATTCAATAAAACCGGCCACGATAAAACCGATTATTTCTTCTTTCGTCGAGAAATACTTATATAACGTCGCCCTGCTAACTTCCATTACTTTGGCGATTTCCTCCATTGTAGCGGAATGAAGTCCATTCTTTCGTAAATAGGGAAACAGCTTCGTAATAAGCTTAGCTCGGATCTCGTGTTTTTTGTCAGTGTTCAAAACATTACCCCCTCACATCTATTATACCTGTTGCAAGCAAAAAATCATACATAAACTACAAAGTAGACACAAAACTCATATTTTGTTTACCTTGTAATTTTTATATGTTATGATGATCAGCGAGGTTAATTAAAATAAAAGTGAGGTAGTCCAAATGAAAACAAGAAAGCTTGGCAACAGTGGAGTGGACATTTCTTCGATCGGATTAGGCATGATGGGTATGTCTCCGGGCGTTTATGGCGTGATTGATGATGAAGAATCCATTAAAACCATTCATCGAGCGCTGGAACTTGGTGTAACGCTTCTGGATACTGCCGATACCTACGGGAACGGACACAATGAAGAACTTCTCGGCAAAGCGCTTAAAGGACGGAGAGAGCAAGCTATAGTTGCTACCAAATTCACTTTTGGACCGAACTGGGAATTCATCGGTGGTCATCCTGATTACGTAAAGAAAGCAATTGATGAGAGCCTTCGTCGTCTTAATCTTGAATATATCGATTTATATTATCAGCATCGCGTGGATCCAAATGTCCCAATTGAAGAAACAGTCGGCGCTATGGCTGACCTCGTCAAGGCTGGAAAGGTAAAGTATCTTGGGCTTTCGGAAGCTGACGCATCGAATATTCGTCGAGCGCATGCCATGCATCCTATTACTGCTCTTCAAACGGAATACTCCCTTTGGAGCCGTGACGTTGAAGAAGAAATAATTCCCGTTGTTGACGAGCTGGGTATCACGTTCGTGGCTTATAGTCCTCTTAGCAGAGGTTTCATTACTGGCGATCTTCGAAAACCGGAAGATTTTGAGCCCAATGACATGCGTCAATACTTGCCACGTTTCCAAGGTGACAACTTCCAAAAGAACGTTGATGTCGTGGACAAGCTCGTAGAAATCGCAAAAGAGAAAAATTGCTCGGTTGCTCAACTGGCAATAGCTTGGACAGTAGCGAAAGGCGCATTGCCGATTCCAGGTACGAAACGCCGCAAGTATCTTGAAGAAAACGTTGCTGCAGTCGATATTGAATTTACATCCGACGATTTAGCCCGCCTTGATGCCGTTAGTCCAGCATTTGGTGGACGTTATCCCGGAATGTAATACCAATAAAGATTCATAAAAAAATAAGACAATCCTGCTATCTTAATTAAGTAGGATTGTCTTTTCTATTTGTTCTCTAAATCATAAAAATCATTTACGTGTTGAACTAACGAGGAACTATAGCTTAATGTACAATGCGGCAGCCGGTATACGATCGGATGCAGTTCGCCATTGAAGTAACCGGCAGTATAGTTCAAGATATAAACTTAAGGAAGATAGTACTGTACTAATAGAGGAGCTGGTAGTAATGAGTAAAAATTCGGAAGAATTCTTTAGAAGAATGTTGCATTTCTTACCGTCAACTGAGGCTGCGTATAAAGAATCAATCGCGCGGTGAGGTGCTAGAAACTATCATAGTTGAGGGCATCTTCATGCCTGAAATAATTAAACTATTAAGAGAGGAAAGAAATTTCAATCTGTTAGAAAGTATTTTTAAATATTTTGAAGCAGTATCTAATGACGAAGATACTAACTTAATGAACCTTTTTTCAGTTACGGTTTTGGAGATCCCTCGGGAATGACAAATCGATTCTAGGGACTGCACGAAAATACATGGGATCAAAAACTATTGAACTTCAAATAGAAGCTGATAGAGGTTTAGGTAGAATCTAATTAGCTTAAATGCAAACAGACGTATCGCCCGCTTTGCGGACATGTTTGAATTTATTTGTTCATTTATGATAAAAAAGAAGGAATTATCCTTGTCAAAGTAAATCCCTATGGTCGTCCATTCGGCAAGATCAGATCATTACGCTAGCGGGGGACGATAGTTAAACATAAAGTTTCCACATATTAGACATGCATAATATGTAGAACTCTTTATTTTATTGATTTTCTTTAGTTTAGGACTTGATAATTATCCGTCTGACACTTTATTTCAACGAACATTAGTTGCTCAACACAAAAAGCGCCGTAAAGGCACAGCTAAAGCTGTGGTCTCTACGGCGTGTTCTAGTACTGTAATGGTATACGATGAATCCTAGGAATCATAAACGTCAATGTCAACAAGCTTGCCGTCAACATAAGTAAAATCCATTTTCGATACACCAAAACCTGCCATCGTTTCCGATACTTCCATCACTTCCAGGGATAGTGCTGTCCATTGTTTTTTCTCCATTACACTCCACCTCCTTTCATGTCCGATTTCTGCCGTTTGAGAAACCGATAAGCTATCTAGCAGCACATAAGTATATTTGAGTGAGGCTTTCAGTCTGCTCCGGCTTTAGTGCCGAAGAATCCTAAGAATCATAAACATCGATGTCTACGAGCTTGCCGTCAACATAAGTGTAGTCGATTTTCGATACGCCAAATCCTGCCATTGTTTCGGATACTCCCATCACTTCCAGCGAAAGAGCTGTCCATTGTTTTTTCTCCATACCATCACCTCCTTTCAAGTGCCCTTTAAATTCCTAAATCAACCTTTTGAGAAAACGATAGGCAATCAAGCTGCGCATAAGCAACTTTAAGTGAGGGTCATCAGCCTGCTCGGGCTTAATTCCCGAACTTACCTTGCTCATCGATTCCTTCACCTGCATCAGATCCAAGTAGCGGGAGGCCTGCTCATCCCTGCATAGTGTACGAAGCTCTTCTTCTATCGACGGCCAGCGGGGAATAATCCGATGCACCCAATCCATGCCTTGAACGCCGCGAGTCCGCTGATTCAATCGCACCTTGTCTGGCAGAATATGATTCGTTGCTCTTCGGATAAGAGAACGCCCAAAGCCATCCTTCACATATTGCTCCACGGGAATCGACAGGCAAAATTTGATTAGACGTATATCGCTGGTTGCATCCCGTTCCCATATTCCCAGCCGGTAGGATGATTTTGCCGAAATGGTACCTTGCATGCTTAATACCGCCTGATTGCTGAAATAATTCTCGCGTTCTCTCAGCATTTGATAGGTTGACTCCCGCAAACCGACATCATACTGCGACAGCTTCTCATATACCCCGGAGCTCTTTGCAAAATCAGCCTGAATGATGGAAGGCACTCCCGGTTGAAACGGAGACCCTTTCTCTGGAAAAACCTGCTGTCTAATCGCGCGAACGATCCGTTTCCGGCCGATGCCCAATTGCTCGCCGTACATCGTAATCTCTCGGTATAATTGGAGCCATTGCAGCTTCTTCACCAGCATGCTGTAATAACCGACAGCTGAACCCCAGGATATCGAGTAATTCCCTCTGGCGCCCGTGAGCAAGACACCTATTCCTTGACTCGCCGCTTCTTCATGGATACCTTTCACCCAGAATGCATTTTCGAAATTTTTGTAAGGTCCTTCCAAACCGTCCATCCATTCATCAATCTCCGTAAAAGGACTTATCCCCGGCAAATCCAATAAGTTCGCCTTGATATTTCCCACATAATCGACGATGGACTGAATATAAGGACTTTCATCCGCAAACATGCTTCTGGGCGTCCAATCTTTGAAATCCCGCTCCGGAATATAGCTGAAGGCATGCAAGCTCTTGCCTTCCTTGGCGAGCATCCTCGCAGCGAACCCTGACACCGAGCCGGAATCAAGTCCCCCGCTAAGGGTGACTCCCACCTGCTTGAAGGTACGCAGTCTCGAGCGAACGGATTCCAGAAAAATGTCCTGAAAAGCCTCCACATATTCGTCATCAGAGCCTAAGGTAAGGCTCTTATCCGGCATTAATGAGCCATACTTTGCAACCGTTAGCTTCCCCTCTTGCAAAGTAAACGCGTGTGCCGGAGGCAGCTGCAAAACATCTGCATAATAGGTCGTATGGACATCGACAGCATCCAAGAGCGTCGGTATCGCCAAAAATTCGGCAAACCTCTCTTCGCATAGTCTCTTTTCTATTCCCGCTAGGGAGAATAGCGGATGGATTACACTGCAGAACGAGAATTGATTCGAACTCCGGTGATAATACAGTGTCCTGCTGGCAAGCTGATCTCTCGCCCCAAACAGCAGCTTTCTGCTTTCGTCCCATATAACGAAAGCGAAGTCTCCAATTAGATAACGCGGCGTCTCCGGACCCCATTTGCGATAAGCCAGCAGAATGAGCTCGCTGTCCGTTATCCCGCTTCTTCTGTCCCGTCCAATCTCAAGCTGCTCGAACAATTGCCCGCGATTGTCAATGATTGCATCGGCGGTTATAACCAGTCCGGAATGCTCATCCCGAAAAGGAAGGCGTTCATTAACCGATTCCGGCGTTATCCATTGAGACCGGCAGCCGAGTAGAACCGACGCATCTTCCCATGTTTCAAAGCCATCTCCGGGAAACTGCCGTACGGCTTCCATGAAATCGGCAGTTCCATCTTCTGGATGCAGCGGCCTATCGAATTGTATAACACCGGCAATAACGCTCATGCAATCACACCCTATCGACTTATGATTCATTACACCTATTTCTTCCTTGCCCTCTTAACGATAAAGAAAGCTTCCTCTGTGAACTTAAACCTTCTTTATCTTTAAGAAGGGCCCTTATACGTTATAAAAATATAAGGGCCACGAAAATAACCGGACTAGCAGCAAGTCGTCCTAGGAATCCTCCGCATGGGGGTGACCATTATTGTTACCTTTACCATTTCTGTCAGGATACACTCCGTTTTTCCCACCCATGGTTGCACTGACATCAAGGAGTTCCAACGTCAGCGTCTGCCATTCTTTCTTCGTTTCCTTTGTCATTTGTATCACCTCCTTTCATATGGGGCGTTATGAGAATTGCCTTATGAAACGGTAAACAATTAAGCTCTGCATTAATAATCTTGCATTCGGATCAAAGGCTAATTCAGCTTTGGGCGAGTTTCCAATTTTCGAAAGCGATTCTTTAATTTGTTTCACATTTAGAAAATACGAAGCCCCAGTATCACCACAAAGCTGATGAAGTTCTTCCGTAAAAGCACTCCACGATGGAATCATGCGATGGATCCAGTCCGCCCCCTGCACACCCCGAACGCGAAGATTGAACCGGACTTTATCGGGCAAATAATTTTCGGTCGATCTTCGAATCAAAGAACGGTCCATACCATTTTGGACATACTGTTCTACAGGCACGGATAAACAAAATCGAACCACTCTGGGATCACTGGTCGGATCCCTTTCCCTGACGGCATAGCGTAACGATAATTTCGTTGATGACGTCCCCTGATGGTTTAAGAACGACAAATTTTCGAACTGATAGATTCTTGCCGCAAATTCGTTCATTGAAGAATCGGTTAATCCGACATTATGGTTTTTAAGTTTATCGAAGACTTTGGTTCGTTCCGCTAGATCCGGATTAATTAAATGCGGGATATCCGGCGAGGGCTTCGAGAAAAAAGCCGGAGCCGGAAATGCCAGTTTGCCGATTATGGGCAGCAACCTTGATCTCCCGATTCTCATATTTCTGCCATAAAGCTTCAGCTCATGGTAAAAACGCAGCAAACGCAGCTTTCTTAAAAGCTGAGCGTAGTAATCCAGCGCCGGGCCCCACGAGATGGAGTAATTCCCGCTCCCTCCATGCAACAAGACTCCGACTCCGTCCTTCTCCGCTTGCTCGAGAATCCCTTTGATCCAGAATGAATTTTCAAAAAACTTGTAAGGCGCCTCCATCAGCTCGAGCAGGTCATTCATTTCCTCAAAGGAGTTGCGACCCGAGAAGTCCAAATCGTTGTGCGCGATATTGCCTACATGCTGAACCGTGGCCCCGATATAAGGTCTCTCATCGGCAAGCAAGCTTTTCGGTGTCCAATCCACAAAATCAGTGGGAGGGACATAACTGTAGGTTTGTAATGTTTTCCCTTCCTGCCGCAACGGGTTTGCGGCAAAGCTTACGACAGCCCCCGAATCCAATCCTCCGCTTAAGCTTGCACCAACACTCCGGTATGTCCGGAGCTTCGATGTAACGGCTTCCTGAAAGACTTCACGAAATGCTTCTTCGTATTCGCCGTTTGTTTTTAGTTTAAGATTCCCGCCAGGCTTTATGAATGTCCCGTATTGCTCCAATGCAAGGTTTCCGTCCGCCACCGTAATCGAATGGCCGGGAGGAATTTGATCGATATGATGATAAACCGTGGAGTGAACATCGATCGTATCCAAAATGATAGGGATCATGAGAAACTCGGTCAACCATGACTCATTCAGTTCCTTCTTGACACCGGAAATAGTAAACAGCGGATTCATCACCGTGCAAAAAGCAAACTGCCCGGAATGATGATAATAATACAGCGTTCGATTTCCCGACAGATCACGCGCGCCGAAAAGATGGCGTTTTTGCTCATCCCATATGATGAATGCAAAGTCTCCTATCAGGTATCGCGGAGCTTCCCTCCCCCATTTCAGGTACGCCGCCAAAATAAGCTCGCTGTCCGTCATCTGTTTCCGCCGGAAATGCTCCACCTGCAACCGGTTAAATAATTCCTCCCTGTTGTCAATGATCGCGTCTGCGGTAATGGCGAGCTTATGTTGTTCGTCGTAATAGGGCAGCCGTTCTTTAGTCGATTCAGGTGTGATCCATTGCGCGTGACAACCTAAAAATACGAAACGGTCATGCCAAACCCGCACATCATGGGCAGGGTATTTTTGCAAGGCTTGCATCATATTTTCGATCGTTTCGACAGTTACAGGTTCTTCATTACAATTAAACACACCGGCTATCGCACTCATCATTGCTCCAATCTTTTCTAGTTATATATAATAGCGTCTGGGGTGACCGAACTAACTGTTAACGCCAGTTTGATAGTTGAGCAGTTGTCTGAACTTTCCTTTGGCCTCTTGAGACAGCTGTTTATAGCCGCCTTGCTGAATAACCTCGCCCTGCTCTATGACAATGACCTGATCCGCATTGCGGATGGTCGATAGTCGGTGCGCAATGACGATAATGGTCATGCTTCCCTTAAGACGGTCAAGCGCCTCCTGGATCAGCCGTTCGTTCTCGCTGTCCAGCGCACTGGTCGCTTCATCCAGTACGAGAATGGAGGGACGCTTTAATATGGCTCTCGCGAGTACGATCCGCTGCCGCTCTCCCCCGGACAACCGGATACCCCTGTCACCGATGACCGTATCCAAACCTTGTGGCAGCATGCGTACAAATTCATCGGATATTGAGAATTTCAAAGCGTCCCATAGCTCGGTGTCCTTGGCATCAGGGTCAACCAGCTTCAAGTTATCCCGAATGCTTGCATTGAAGAGAAAAGGATCTTGCGCCACATAGCCTATTGCGCTCCGCAGCGAGAGAAGCTGCTTCTCGTCTCTCAGCGTAACGCCGTCAATCAGCACTTGCCCTCTCTCCGGTTGAATAAGCCCCATGAGCATATCAATCAGCGTGCTTTTCCCCGCACCGGACATACCAACGACAGCCGTCATGCGATTCGCAGGAATATAGACGTTAATATCACGCAGCGCAAACACCGGCTCTTTAGGGTCGTACCGGTAATTGACTTGTCTGCATTCGATTCCTTCCTGCAATTGAAATGGCTCTCCCCCGTCCGAAGAGCCTGACAATATGAGCTCCTTCTCCTGCACATATTCCTGCTGCAGCTTACGCATCGCTTTGAAAGCAGGCAGATTGGTCGCCAGCTGTTCGATATTCGACTGAATCCCGATAAACCTCGGCCACAGCCGCGAGAAGATGAGGACAACCAGAATCAATTGCTCAGCCGGCGTGTGGAAGACCTCTAAAGCTAAATAGACGAATCCGGCAATAAGCGTTAAGGAAGAGATCCGGTAGATGAACTGGGACAAAGAATTGATTCGTACTAATTGGATAACGTTGCTCTCCAGCTCCTTGCTCATGTTGTTGAACCAACCGATATGGGAGCGTTCCAGCCTGTTGCTCTTAATATCCTTGATGCCGTTGAAATGATCGCTTATTCCTGCAAAATAGCTCTGAGACAGCTCCGATGTCTTATCGCCAATATGTCCCGCCTTCTTAATGAACTTGCGCGAGAATAGAGCGAGTATTCCGCCGCTTACAAGCACAACGGCCGTTAACAACGGAGACAGCCAGAAGGCCAGGCCGATTTGAATAACCGTAAAAATAATGCCCGTGACCATCTGCAGGAAGAGGGAAGTGCCGTAGCTGACCCGTCCGAGCTCGTTCACCATGACATGATGAAAATCCGACTTCCGCTTGCGGAGGAAGAACTCCCATTTCGCCCCAAGCAGCCCCTGATACGTTTCCGTCCGGAGTGAACGGACGAAGCCTTGCAGAATCCGTGAGTTCAACACCATCTGGCTTCGCTGAAGCAATGCTTGTCCTCCTACGATCATCACGTATATCGCAAGTACGGCCGGCAAGTTTAACTCAATCGACGATGACTCGATGAATGCGAATAAGGAAGAGACAAGCGGCACTTCATCCATATTCATTTGAAATACGCCTATAATGCTAAGCATAGGAACGATCATATAGATTCCAATGCCGTCCAGACAGCTGATAACGAATGTAGTGAACATATTGAGGTACAGACGGAATCCTGAGACCTGGCGCATTTTTCGTATAAAATAGAATAAATCCTTCATGAGAAAAACCCCTAATGCGGATTACCGCTCAATTGGCGACAGATCCGCAGCTTCTGTGTGATTCCCGAATACGGCAACGACAGCATAACGTTCCAGTCTTTCATTGCCGGTTACATAATACGACCCGCTGCGCAGCCAAGCGTGAGCAATCATTTTCCCCGTCTCATCCCTGCCGCTGCCCAGATAGAGCGTACTCGCGATTCCTCTTCGCCGCAGCATCTTCATCGCCGCGACAGCCTTGACCATGCACTGACTTTCCCACCATGTGACGCGGCTCATCGCATGAACGGCCTTGGATACCTTGCGGTGGATGAGATCCTGCTCCATCGTGCTCGTATACGGTGTCTCCCTCATATGCTCGCCAAGAGAAGGAGCTACTTTTGCGAATGGCAGCAGCTTAAGCACCCTCGCCAAAGCTAAGTAAAAATAAGCCTCCGCATACATCAGCTTCAAGTCTGCAGGATAAGCTATAAATCTCTTAACTTTTCTTATCGCTTTCCTATACAAGTTCATTATTCCTTTCTAACTTGTATGAGTCCTTCGGATTTAAGCTGCTGCAAGAAAGTACGAACTTGCTGTTCGCAATCTCCAGGCTCTATCTCATATTCGGTTACTAGTTGCTTGACCATATCTTTTATGGATACAGGGGATGCCATCAGCTCCCACACTCGGCCCCCGAGCTGGCCTAGGTTGTAGTACTTGCCGTTCTCGATGCTCAGCATGATCTTCTCCCCGTTCATTTCGCTTACGAGGTAACCATCCGACTGTACAACAAGTTCGTTAGCGATAATAATATCAACGCTCATGAAATAACAACCTCCCTCTTATTAGTCAGACTGACAATTTGATCAACTAAGCTAAAGGCAGAGAAACCGTCTGCCGGGCGGCGGAGCTGGTACACCGGGAGCCCGGAAGCAAGCCGGGCAATCGATTGAAATTGCCATTGCTGCAGGTTCAACAGATGGAGAAGGGAATTTCGATAGGTATGCACATTTAAGACATGAAGCCCTTCTAATCTGTTATAAGCTTTAAGAGATGGTTCTGGTTCGGAAGCTTTGATAAGCTCAACTACCCCGGCGAGAGGGAGAGGCTCTCTGCAAAACTGGGACCGTATAGGCACCGCGTATTTGTTAACCCTTTGGTAAATCGATGAATAGTTGTGAGAATGCAGTCCCAATTGTTCTATGCTTTCCTCCCACAGCTTCTGCTGCGGATAGGACGGATAGACAATAGCTGCTGCCGAATCATGGGATAAGGAGACCGCGATAACGTCATCCGTCATTAATGGATATCCAGCGCGTACAAACGCAGCGGCAAGCGTCGATTTGCCGGCACCCGATTCCCCGACTATGGCGTAAACCTTCCCGTCAATGACGACTGCGCTCCCGTGCAGGGGTAGAATCCCTCTTTGCATGAGCAGTACGCCCATACAAGTTCCGAGCAGGAAAAGCCGAATCTTCGCCTCGTCCGCTCCCGGGTACGGGATTACCGTGATATGCGTACCGGATGTAATGCTGTAAATGGCTGTTTCGGGTACATGAAAGAGAAATCGACCGTTATCGAAGCGGTAGTTGGCCGTTGTCAATTGATCCTGGCAATCTTCCTGCGGTGGATTCAATTCAATTTCTACATCAAATTCCGAAATAATTCCGTGTATTTCATATGCTTCAGGCAGAACAATTTTACTTTTAATGTTCAAACCAAATATTCGATAATAATTCAGAGTAAACACCCCGTTTAGCAAGTCGTATAAATATTGTATCTATTTATACTATTCGTATTTAAAATTCATTTTATGTCTCTATTTTCTAAATAAAAATTAATTATTTATGATATTTCTCCAAAACCATAGAAACGGCCGGAGCGGAACATATAGAAAATGAAATGGTTTATATAGCGGCAGCAGAGACATATCTTTCACGTTAGGTTCCAGGTGATTCAGAAGATACCTCGCTCTCTGCCTGCCTGTCATTAGTGATAGAGTGTACCTGAAATAATGCCAAACGACGCTTTTCTCCGGAACCGGATTTAATTTAACGATCTTTTTGATAAAAAACAAAGCTGTTTTCGCTAGCCGAAGAGCCTTCTTATTATTCGTCACTTGATTCATAGAATGAGGAATCTTTGAACCAAGCAGATTAGAGGCTAATAGGAAAGCCTGCCCCGTGAAGGATTGTCCACCGTACTGTCTAAAATAATCATGCATTTTCCCGCTATCTATGTTAGGCATTAAACGATCGATATCCATTAACCAGCGCAATCGGAACCAGGCATGCCTGGCACCGTGATCAGCAAGATAATAGAGCAGGTCTTCATTTCCTAAGCAATGAAATTCCCGATTCAATAAAAGTACTTTATCTCTGCGTCCCCACAGTCGATTGAATGAATGAGAATCACTGGAGTTAGGATTTAATCGCCAATGCATTTCAACTTGTACATTATGTTCTTTATGACGGTAGGAAAGATGATGCATCTTCTCTTTCCAATTATGATTTAATGAACGCTCATCCTCTAATTCATATCCAAGCCGTGTCATAACTTCCTCTGCTCTTTCCACATCTTCGACCTCGAGCAGAATATCCAGATCCTTGGAAGTCCTATGCGACATATCACCGTAAAGTTGAATGGCCAGAGTAGGACCTTTCAACAAAATGGTGCGAATACCGCCCTCTGATAGTTCTCCGCAAATCTTATTCATCTCTTTGGTCAGCTGCATCATCTTAAGGATATTGGAATTGTAATGATAGCGGAGCAGCTCCATCATTTCGGCAGGAATAAGAGATGAACGGATTTGATTTAGTTTCAAGTAAACGATCGGATAAACACGATGATGCAAGGTTAATTCCATGAATGAATCCCACTTCATATTTGAAGCGTATTCTCGTATCCTCTTCTCATCCAACTCTTGAACGTCGCGCAGAATGAATAACAGAAATGATAATTCATTCGAAATATCGCTTAAATCAATTTTCGCTGCTTTTTTCATGAAAGAACCCCACTATCATTAGAATTACAATTGCATGACAGGAATTTGCTGTTTAACGCCTTGATTCAGGCTCGGGCGTCCGACGGAATAATAAACGAATGCTGTTCCGAGCAAATCTTCCTCATTAAACACATTGCGTCCGTCGATCAGAATGGCCTGATTCATGACGGATTGCAGCAGATTCAAATCCACTTCCGCGAATTCATCCCATTCCGTTAGCAAACAAAGCGCATCGGAGTCCTGAGCGGTATCAAGTGCCTGACTGCACCATTTGACTCCTTCCTTACCGTATAAAGCCTTGAAGTTTTTCATAGCAATAGGATCGTAAGCTTTCACCTTCACGCCGTTCTCTACCAAATATTGAATGATTTCAAGAGCCGGTGAATCGCGGACGTCATCGGTATTCGGCTTAAAGGCCAACCCCCATATCGCGACCGTCTTACCTCGCAGCTGTCCATTAAAGATCGTCTCCAGCTTGCGGATCACATTAAACCGTTGATCTTGGTTCACTTCCACAACCGACCGCAGCAGCTTGAACTCGTAATCGACGTTACCGGCAATTTGGATGAGCGCTCTGGTATCCTTTGGAAAACAGGATCCTCCATAGCCGATTCCGGCTTTTAGGAACGACTGGCCGATCCGCTTATCGTAGCCCATCCCTTCCGCAACCTTCGTTACGTCTGCGCCTACCTTCTCGCAAATGTTCGCAATCTCGTTGATGAACGAAATTTTCGTAGCGAGAAAAGCATTGGATGCATATTTAATCATTTCAGCGCTGCGGATATCCGTCACGATGATTTGCTCCGTCAGCGGCCGATGCAGCTGGGCCATCGTATCGGCAGCACTTGGGTTATCTGCACCGATGACGATCCGGTCCGGATTCAGCGTATCCATGACGGCAGAACCTTCGCGCAGAAATTCCGGCAGTGAAATGCTGTCGAACGGCTCGGAGGTGCGGGAGCCGATCAGCTCCCGGATTCGTTCGTTCGTTCCGACCGGCACCGTGCTTTTTACAGCGATAATTTTATAGCCGTTCATCGCTTCGGCGATGTCAAGGGCGGCTTGATTGATATAGACCATATTCGCCTCGCCGCTTGGCATCGGAGGCGTTCCGACAGCCAGAATGATAATGTCCGATTGACGCACTGCTTCGTTCAGATCGGTTGTGAAAGCGAGCTTTCCGGCGGAGCTGTTCTTGTCCGCCATTTCCTTCAGCCCCGGCTCATAGATGGGAATCTCGCCAGCCTGCAGCATCTCGATCTTCCCAAGATCCTTGTCGACACAGATGACCTTATTCCCCAGTTCCGCATAACAGACACCCGATACAAGCCCGACATAGCCGGTGCCAATGACCGTAATGTTCATTCTCATCACTCCTTCTTCTAAAATAAGTCACCTACACCGTGCATAATTGCATAATTTCATTCCAATCGAAGGCAAGCCGTACGATGTCTTCTTCAATAAGCTCCGAACCGGATTGCACCTCAATGATGTCCATTTCCGTCTCCGCCCGCAAACTATGCTTGCTCTGTTTCGATATAACGAGCACATCTCCGGCCTTTACCGGGAACCGCTTATCGTTCAGTATCATCACCCCGTTGCCGGAAACGACGGTCCATACCTCGTTTCTTAGCAGATGGTACTGGTAGCTTAAATTTTGGCCTGGGCTTATGCATATCCGTTTGGTCAGCACTTCATTCCCGTCGGGATATTTCAAGTAATCCAGCACTCTGTAACGGCCCCAACGCCTCTCTTCGTACATTGGACGTTGTTCCGAGTGTTTCATGACCTCTTTGATCATCGGGCTTGATGCCTTGTCCGAGACGAGAATGCCATCCGGACTCGCAGCGACGACGACGTTGGGTAAATTAAGCAACGTAATCGGAATATCCAGTTCGTTGATAATATGCGTATTGAATGAACCTTCGGTAATGATTCCTTTGCCGATCAACGGGGTCGCAATTTCCTCCGTCAGCGTGTTCCATGTCCCAAGATCCTTCCAATCCCCATCGTAGGGCAGCGCGACGATAAGATTGGCTCTCTCCACAACCTCATAGTCGAAGCTGTTCTTCGGAAGCTTGTCGTACTGCTTCACCATCTCGTCGTATTGAATCGGAAGCCCGTGCGCAAGCAGGATATTAATAATGAAATCCAGCTTGAATGCGAACACGCCGCAGTTCCAGAGTGCTGCCTGCTCAATCATGGCCGCCGCTTCTTCTTGGCGGGGTTTCTCCCGGAAGCTCTGTACATTCATATATGGCGCGTCATGCGCAGTCCCGCTTTGCGGGACGATATACCCGTACTTTTCGGAAGGATAGGTTGGTTTTACCCCCATAAGGGCTAGATCCGCACCCGACTCGTTCAACACCTGTTGCAGTTCTTTGGCCTTGTGGAAGAATGACTCCTCGACGTAAGGGTCGACCGGCATAACCACGACCGTTTCATTCAGGCTGACGCCTTCAACCGAATACAAGTAGGTAGCCGCCAGCGCGATCGCAGGATATGTATCCCTTCTTTCCGGTTCGACGATCACATCAATCTCGCTTCCCAGCTGGTTGTAGATCATTTCCACCTGCGGCCTGCTCGTTGCGATCAAAGCATGTTCGCGAAGTCCGGCACTGGCAATCTGCCCCCAAACCCGCTGTACCATCGACTCAAACTGACCTTCCGAATTTCTGAGCACCTTCAAGAACTGCTTGGACCTGGAATCGTTCGACAGCGGCCACAGGCGTTTGCCCGAGCCTCCTGAGAGTAGAACAATTTTCATGGTAACTCCTCCTATTTATAGTAGTTAACTGATTAGCGAAGCGTTCGAATTTGTTGTTTGCCCCTCATTCTTCACAATCAATTGGGCGGAACCAATGCCGCTTGTCCATGTATGATAATAGTTGGAGTTCTTGCCGTAAGAATTGTCCAGCAGCGTATTCGGCTTGTCCATCAGGCAGGACAAGATGTGGCCGTGGAGCCTTGACGTCTGCACCGTCCGGTAACCGCTGAAGCGCTTGACTGCTTTATCCACCAGATAATCGGTGTACCTGCCCCAAATCGCCTGCATCGGCAGCGGAGTGCTGCCTTTCTTAATCATTTTGACAATGAGATTAATCGATTTCTGCTCCACCCTGTTGTACAGGGATGCCCAATCCAATAAATCGCCGCGGCCCGCGGATTCGAGCTGCTCCTGCTCCGTCGTTTTCTCGATATCCGTGCGGAAGAAGCAGAGCAAATCTTTGTCGGGGCTGTCTTTATGCTGGATCGGCCATAGTTGATGGGCCATGTCAGGCGATAAATAAACGTTGCATCTATGGAATTTCTCGGTTGCTGCGCTATAAGACAACGTGTCGCGGACATAGAGATGAATATCTTTATGTCCATTGAATATTTGAGCCGTCCGGTCGAATTCAGACTCTTTTTTGTAGAATATCGTCTGCGGAAGCATCACGATCCGGTGGTGCGGATAGCTGGTAATGATTTTCTCGCGCAGCTTCTGATGCGCCGGATACAGGTCGCCGAAGTTCCCTCCTCCATGCAGCACGATAATATGATCTTTCGGAATCTTGAGCGAATCGGGAAAATCAAGCACGCTGTAGCGTGCATGGACGCGAATATTATAGTCCTTGAAGAATGCCTCCGTGCCTTTCATAATGAGCAAGTCTCCGCCGTTGCTGTGAACAGGGATATCGATATAGTAAATGTTGGAGCCCGGCGGAATAACATCCGAAATTTGGCCCAGCTTTTTTTTCAGTACATCCATAGGGTGATTATTCTTGCTCTGCATGATAGCCCTCTCCTTTACCATTTTTTTAACTCATTTACTGCTGAGATCGTAATAAAATTGGGACCGTTCCCCTAACATCACCTTGTAGATGTCGTAGTTGGTCGCCATGACCTCTTTCAAATATTCCTTATAAGGACGGTCGGCGACATTCACGAGGCCTGAGTTATAGCGTTCTCCCCAAACGCCTTCCCAGTACCTGCCCAAAGCAGCTTGGTCCACGTAATTGAACACATGAGCGCCCACAACGTTGTCTAGACCGGCCGCCGCCTCTACATAATTCCGGTAACGCGTTCCCCTCTGGGACTGATTCACGGCCGAATTTTTCAGGAGCGGATCCAATCCTTGTTCCGTCGTTCCGAAACCGAATTCGCTGATCAGAATCGGTTTGCCGCCTGATTTCGTGTACACTTCTTTCAAAAGACCGGGATCCAGGTTATAGCTGTAATAGTTGATACTGATGACATCCACGTATTTCCCTTCCACCTCTGCCATAACGCTCCGAAGCTTCTCATTCTGGAAAGGTGTCGTTAACCAACGGTCTCCGAGAAGAAGATGATTCGGATCATATTTGCGGTAGAGCCGCGAGACCGTTCCGTAGAACGTATCCAGGTAATACCTGAAAAATTCGTCCGTATCGCGCCAGGCCGCCGACGTCCCCAGCGGCAGCTCCGCCTCCTTCAAATCTTCAAAGGATTCAAAGCTTGTCTGCCACTCGCTGTTGAATTTGTTTATGTCTTGATATTTGTCCTTCAGCCTTTTAACCCAGTGTCCTTTGATCGCCGCTTTGCTTGCCTTCAGCTTCGGCACCCCAGAATAAAACTTGTGGAAATCGTATTCGTTGTCGATGAAATACCCGATTAGCATCGGATCGTCCTTGCTCGGCTTGACTGCGCTGGCAAACGCCTTATCGATCTTGGATTCCGCATCCGGCGCAAAGATATCGAATATCGAAATTCCGTCTATCTTAGCCCAGCTCATGCTGCCGAGCGGAAGCATCCGCACGTAAGGCACGTTGTTCTCACTGCCGTATTTGTCGGGTGAGAAGCCCCCTACGCTGTTAAATCCCCATTTTTTGATGCGCAAGACCGCCTCCGAATAGATCGCATGCTCGGTTGGAACTACCCCTGTTTTCCGGTATTTGTTCGCCAAGTAGAACGAAAAATTATCGGTCCCGTTATAAGCCGTTTTATATTCCTCTTGAATAGATGGAATCGATTCGAACAGCTCCTCCCGCCCCTTAACCATCGTAAAGGTTTCATTGGCTGTAAGTGCGTTCACGCCTAAACTGAAGAAGAGATTTCCTTCCGGCGTTGTCATCACTTTGCGGCTTCCCATCTGCTGGATGGAAAAAAAACCTTTGTTCTGCAAGCCGTATTTTGCAGCACTGCCTGCCAGACCACCGAAACGGTCCCGGCCTGAAGGAGGCGTTAAACCGGCGTAATAGGAGGCGTCAGCCTCGGCATCCGCTTCCAGTTGCTGATCGGTTATCACCTTCTCGGGAAACTTAGCCGATATCATTTGACCGAATCGGTCCACTTGAATATTATTGCTGGCGTTGAACGTATACTTACGGATTGGACTTGGATCCATGCCATCCTTGACCGCATAGGTTTCTAGCACGTTATAACCGGTGAGCTCGAGCGGTTCGGAATAGAGCTGGAAAGTGAGCCCTTTATTCAATCGATAATAAATCTTTGCCCCGCTCGAAACCGTGGTCAGTACAGTATGCAGCGATTCGGTGCTTCTAGTTGACTGGACCTTCACGGAAGCGGTGCTTCGATTGAAAGTAACATTCGAAACTTGGGGCGACCAAGCCTTCGATCCGTACAGCTCGATCTTCAAATACCTCGTGCCCGCCGGCAGCGACGAAGCTTCGTAAGCGTACTTCTGCCAATTGGATACGGGATAGCCTACCACATAGGCCTCGGCAGAAATTTCCGTATAATCCTTTCCATTCGCCGAGCTAAGGATCCGAAGTTTCTCCATGGCATGTCCAGTGAAAAAGTAGCTGTCAACCATAAAGGAAGAAATATCGAAATCCGTATGATAAGTGATGCTCCCAGGCTTCACCGTGGTACGTGCTATCCGATGCAAATCATTGCCGAAGTAATAAGGCGTATCTTTCGCAATATAAACACTCGATTTAGTGTAAAGCTGCTTGAAATTGTCGAGCGGATCAAGCAATCCGACTGCCGTATCCAAAAAACTTTCAGGAGTATAATGGTAGTCGGAAACCCTGCTTGCCGCTTTTTTGCCCGAAGCCGATTTTTTCACGGCGGTAATCTTTAATTGGAGTTCGTTCACTACTATAATCGGTGAAGCATAAAGCTTGCGCGTAAGAGACGTTCTAGGGTCGCTGCCGTCCGTGGTGTAATAGACGGTGTCGCCGGCAGCTGCCCTTTCCAACATGACCATAGTGCCGTAAGGGACGGATCCCGAAGGCAGGTTGGCCGTTACGCCTAATGGACCATTCAGCACCGCTTTCCCGATTACCGGCGATTTAGCGATATCGCTGCCAGTGAATTCGATTTTCAAATATTTGGCGTCCTTGCGAAAGTTTCGGAATTCATACACGACCAAATTCACGTTTTCCCCGTCATTGTAAATTTGCGGAGTCACTTCTTCATAATCCATACCATCGTGGGAGACATAAAAATTCGGCCGATTGTACGGCCCGTTGTCAGCGCGATAGTACGTATATAAAGAAAAAGAATCTAGAGGACCGTTTGACCGGTAGGTCATGTATTCCTTAGACCTGAAACTTCGGGTCACCCGGGTAGGATCATCGGCCCCGTCATATTGTTGCAGAGAAAGAGTCTCCGAGCGTTTGTAAACGTGACTCCAATCCGCAAGATCATCAACTACGATTTCAGGAGAAGTAGCAAAACCATGTATGGGTATAAGGGTTATAAGTAAAGTGAAAACCAATAACAAATTAAGCAGAGTACGGTTACTTTTCTTGATGTTTGCTCCCCACTTCACCACTTCTCTCCTTTCTCGCTTTGTTAGTTATAAGTTCGCAATACACCGCTGATTAAACCGTTATTGTATATAATTTTGCTAATATTGCGAAAAATCCGATGCTTATCGAAGAAGAAAATGACCGTCAACAGCATAAATACCGGTACCTTCAGGACGGATTTGACGAAAATGCCCGTTTTCCGCTCCGAACTGACCGCACTGCTTACTCCCTGCCAATAAATCCTCCGCAGCAGCCATTTCCGGCTAACTCTGCTGCGCGGAATTTTGTGCCGCACCCAGGCATGAGGCGTATAATAGACGGTATATTTGCTGCGGATTCGATCAATGAGCTCGGCCTCCTCGCTTGAAAGCAGGTTGCTTCCCACTCTGCCCAGATCCTCGCGAAAGGGTTTAAGCGAATGGAACACGGATTTACGGAAAGCTACATTGGCTCCGAATGGGATGGCCGGCTTTTTCATTTCTACAATTTCATGGGAATAATCCAAAATGGTATAGAGCGTCCTGTTTTCCGGCAAAAGCCAAGTCGGCTCCGCCACTTCCCATGCCGGTTCAATCCTGCCTCCAACGCAGCCGATCCGGGGATCGGACTCAAATAAGGAGACAATGCCGCTGATCCATTCCTTGGAAGCCATAGCATCATCGTCTAAGAACAGGACATACTCACCCTTCGATTCGCGAATCGCACGATTCCGGGCAACGGAGAGCCCCAGCCGTTCTTCATAAACATAAATAATCGGAATGCTTGTCATCTGATTGACTTCTTGAACAACCTGTTTGGTGTTGTCGGTGGATCGGTTGTCGACCACAATCACCTCAAAAGCATCCGTAAAATTTTGCCGTAAGAGACTTAGAAGCGCTTCTCTCACATCTTCGGCCCTGTTATGGGTGCATATTGCTATTGTCGCTTTCATGCTTTCACCTCGTACCGTTTCGTTCCGGTATAAACTTTTATCATTTTTCCGGCTATCCCCTGCCAGTCCAGTTCTGCCAGTTTTTTCGAGATGTGTTTCCGCGCCTCGTTCATATTCATATGGACTGCCATCGCCAGCGCCTTGCGCAACCCATCCGGGTCAGCAGGATCGTATAAAATTCCGCATCCTTCGGAAACATATTCGCTGAGCGAACCGAGCTTAGGCGCAACGACCGGCTTATAATGAGAGAGAGCGAGAATCGCGCTGCCGGAAGTCGTAATCTGGTTATAAGGCAGCACCATCACATCGCCCGCCCGTAAGTAGTCGACAAGCTCGTGATCATCCACGAAATGAGGATAAACCTTGATTCTGCCGTTATTAATCGGATCAATGTAATCCAATTTGTAACCGGCATCCACTTTTCCCGCTATGAGCAGTCCGGCCGACTCCAGATTCAGCGATACGAAAGCTTCGACCAGCTTTTCAACTCCTTTATAAGAGTTGATTCTGCCGATAAATAAGAATAGGAACTGTTCCGGAGGAATGCCGAATCGCTCTCGGATATCCGTCCCATTGCCGACATAGGCATCCACGTAATGGCCATGCGGCGTGACGATCAATTTATCAGCTCTTACCCCGAAAGTTTCGATAACTTCTTGTTTTACCGTCTCACTCATGACGAACCCTTTGTTGCAGACGGATAAAATAAACTTCCGCATCATATAATCCCATTTACTTTTCCCCGTCGAATGGGGCCAAATATTGTGAACGGTCCAAAATAACCGTACACCCCGTACTTTCAAAAACAAAAGAAGTCCGGCAAACAACATTGACTTCACGACCGTCAGCAGGAAAGTGGACGATTGATACGAGTAACTGGGCCAATGCATATGGACAATGTCTCCCTTTGCAGGTTTAAGGGTGTTCTTCGTATCGTAATGCTCCACCCGCAGTCCCTTATCCACGATGGACTTCGTCAGCAATTCGGAGTATTTGTTATATTGACTAACTTTGGGCCACATATAAACGGTTGGGTTACTCATCCATTCCACCTGCTCTTCCAGCTCTTTTAATTATCTTTTTTTCTCTCAGACGCCCGATCAGAAAGCGGAAATCGTCCTTGTCAAAAAGCATACCGGCAAACCGCACCTTGAACGCGACCCGCATCGCGGCTATCGTGACCAGCATTCTTACCATCGCTCCGATTAATAAAGATAAAGCTATTCCGTTCAGACCGTATAAAGGGGTTAATACGAAGAATAGTCCGACCGTAATCGCAAGCGCTATAACTTGCCGGATTAGCACAAGACCGGGACGACCCAATGCGTTGAACGAAGCAGCCAGAATCCATGAGCCGCCGCCGAGAATGCATTCGAACGATAGAATATAGAACGCGGTGCTGGCCTCCAGAAACTCCTTGCCGAATAAAATACCCATTAGGAATTTGCCGATGAATATACTCGGTACGACCACAATCGTCATCAGGATAAGCGACAACCGGAAAGCCCGGCCGACCGTTGAAATAATTTTGTCCTTATCCAGCCCTGTCAATTTCGGAAAGATGACGTTCGAGATGGCCGTCTGAACCGTATTGAAGACGCGGGAGAGCGCATAAACGACGCCATATAGACCGAAATCCCGCGGCGTGAGCAGCGATAATATAATGATTTTGTCAAACTGCGAATACAAGGTCCCCAGCAGCTCAACCCCAAACACCCTGCTTCCGTAATCGAACAACGACTTGGCCGCAACCCGGTCGACCATACGTTTGAACCAATCGATCTTCAGCTCGCCCCTCAACTTCCGCAAGGACCAAATGACGACGAGCAGCGTGGTGACCAGGTAGACGAACGAGGCAGCGTGGATATTCAGCACTCCGACCATAAAGAGGACGATGATACCCGCCAAATTAAATAGCGGAACAAACAGCCGCACACCGTTATAGACTTTGAAGTTGTCCGTGCTCTGCGCAAGCGCCGCAATCAGATTGACCGCAAGCAGCAGCGGCAGCGTCAGCACGGTGTACCATCTGGCGGTCTGAATGACGTCAGCCGAATAGTTGCCCAGCCAAACCGGCAGATAGATCCATGCAGCCACGCCCACAATGATGCTGACAGGGAGCTGGAAAAGAAATCCCGCCCTGATGTATTCCGCCCCTTTGCCGGTATGCCGCTTCATGTTGTAAATAAGGGAAGTGGGAAGTCCGAATCCGACAACGCCTACCAGGAAGGTCGACCAGAACAGAATCGCCGACAATTCCCCTTTGCCTGCGACGCCGAACATTCTCGCTGTCACGATGGAGGTCAGCGTGGTTATGACCATCACCATAAAATTAGTTGCGCTGGTACGCAAAATCGTTTGAACAAGACCATTTCCATTTAATAGTTTACGGATTGCCAATTGTGCCATAGACTACCTTCCCGGTTACTTGATGCATGACAGATTGATATAATTCCGTATGCCGTTCAAGCAGTGATTGTTTGGTAAACCTGCGGCTATGTTCCAGACATTGTGTTTGAATCGTTCTTTTTTGTTCAGCCGAAAGTGAATAATATTCCATTAACTTGTCTTGAATGGCTCCCGAACTGCCTGGCGCAAACAGATATTGCTTGCGATTCAGTACAACGTCAGGAATTCCGCCTACAGCTGAGGCGTATACCGGTGTGCCGACTTGATAGGATTCGATGATGACCCGCCCGAACGGCTCTTCCCAAATCGAAGGAACAACGGTAGCATCTACTTGGGCCATAAGCTCCCGCGCCTCATTCGGCTTCACTTTACCGGTGAACACGATGCGGCCGTCATTCCTGCACGCTTCCGAAAGCTCATCTTTCAGCTTTCCTTCTCCGCATACATATAGCCGCTCAATCACCTCTTCCGGTAAAGAGCGAACGGCATCGATGATTTCACGGACGCCTTTCTCCGGTTCGATTCTGCCGAAATAGCCGATGCGCAGCGGTTTTCGCTCAAAATCCTTCTCTCCCGCAACGATGTCGCCATCCACAACGTTCGGAATGACCAGGTGTTCAGCATTCGGAAACAAACCCGCTCCCGTATGACGGTTCAAAATATGTGATGATATGCCAACGACCGCGGAAACCCGTTTGCTGAATCCAAGCGAAGTCAGCTTGTATAACCGCGACAACAGAGGATTGGATATCGGCGAGCTGACCGGCGAGATGAGCGAGTAATCTCTTAATGTATGAACGATCGGTACGCCCGCTTTGAAGAAAGCGGTCCATATCCCGGCCCCGAAACCGGATAAATTCTGCGTATGGACCAAATCAGGTTTTATTTCCTTCAATAGGTTCGCCACAGTCCCGATCTGCATGGGATTGTAAATATCGATAAGTCTGCGAGCCACCTTATTCAACTTGCCGCGGTGTTCCGTATCGCCAATCCAATACAGATTGTTGTATGGCAGACGATGAACCGTAACTCCGTTAATCAACTCCGACGTTATACCGGCGTTTCTCTTCTGCCCGCCTGTCGTAATCACATGCACATCAGCAACTGATTTAAGCGTTTCGGCTAAGATTTGAGTCGATATTTCCGCGCCGCCAATAATATGCGGGCTGTACAAACTATTTACAACAACGATTTTCATGCCTTTCGTCTCCATTCGCTATAGATAGGTCTAACGGGCAGTATGTTACCTTTAACCCGAACGGGCACTTGTACTGGCATGCCGGTACGTATCGTTTCCGTTTCGAACCCTCCCCCGCGGATGAACCCGAACAACAACCAGAAATCCAGAAAAGCATAAGAATCAAAATTCATGACGAGTGAGATGCATAACGCAAAAGCGAATTTCGAATACGAATTTGCCCCGCAGCTGCGAAAAATCGAAACCAGAAATCCTCCAAAAAGGATAACCCCGATGAGGCCTTCCTCAGCGAACACCTTCGACACCATATTTCTCGACGTAGCGTCATAGGGATTAATAAATACCAGATCGTGTACCTCGCTGAATTTCAATCCGCTACTGAAATACTGCTGTAGGAGGGAGGCAAATTCCGTATAATAAAAGCCGCCGCCTACTCCAAAAATCGGATGTCTCGCAAATTCTAAAAAACCGATGGCCGGAAACACCAGCCTGACAAAAAATGAATTATCATTATTTATTAATTGATTGAAATTGAACTGAAACCGATCCGTAAAATAGCCGCTTATCTTGAACGTTTCGATCAGAAAGGGCACGCCTACAACAACGATTAAGGCGCAGACCGCCAGAACGACCAGCATCCGGCCTCTGTTCTTGTTCGTGACCAGTACATAAATGACCAGCGCGGTCAGCACCACGGTGTAAGCGTAAGCTGAGAAGGAAAGCACCATAAGCAGCATAGTTGCAAATAGCAGAAGCAGTTGCTTACGAAACCCCTGCTTATACAGGTAGAACATAATTAACCCGCCGCTCATCATATGAATAGCCGCCCAAGAAGGCTCGCCCGACAGCATTTGAATTCTCCGGAGATACACTTTCTCCGCGAACAGTCCCGTAAAGGCTCCGGAAAATCCGCTGCGGACGAAAAAGGAGTCGAATAGCTGAACAAAACCGGCAAATAGCGGAGGAATAAAGGCTATCGCAATACTTTTTGCAATGCGCTTTATAATCTCCGGATCTTCTTTCGCTTGCTCCGTTACATAGACCGATACCCGAAACATAGATAGGCCGAACAGAAGTGTAATAATATGCGACGCGCTGCTGCCGATATCACGGTTGATTAGCGCAACGATTAAGGAATGCCCGATGCTGTACATCACGAAGAGGAGATAGAAAACATCTCCCTTCTTGAACCTGAAGTCCGTAAACAGGAGCAAGATGGATGCAAGAAACATCGGAAACATAGATATCGGCCGATAGACCGAGAAAGGGATATACGGCAAGCTGTCGTACGTCAATAGCATTAGGGATAACATAAATAGCGCAATTACAAGATTTCGAATAACCAACACCTGCTCTTTGCGCAATTGCCCTACGATAGAATCAACTCCAGATTTTTACGGGTCACGGAGCTGCTGAAATGATGGGTCACGTAACGGATCGAATTGCGCGATACTTTTTCGTTTATCTCATTGTTGTCCAATAACAGGAGTACATTTTGTACCATCGCCTCCTCCGTTTCGCAGACGAACAGATCCTCATGATTGATTGCATTGATCCCTTCACTGCCGATCAGATTGGTTACGACTGGTACTCCCCAAGACATAGCCTCGACGATCTTCGTTTTAATTCCGGTGCCAAAAAGCAGCGGAGCGATCATTAAAGCGGCATCGCTTACGACCCGCTTAACGTTATCCACTTCGCCGGTTACGATAATGTCAGGATAGGTCTCCTGCAGCTTAAGCACTTCAGCAGTCGGGCTTTTGCCGATGATATAGAACTTTGCATTCGGTGCCTTCCGCTTTATGCCGGGCCATATCTTCTCACAGAAATAAACGACCGCGGAGCTATTGTGCGGAATGTCCATTTTCCCTACAAAGACGATCTTGTTCCTGTCATACGACCTTGGATTTCCCGTCGTTTTCTTATCCGGGTCGAATCTCATCGGGATGCCGAAACAAGAGTCATGGCTCACCATTTGCCGGAAGCTCTCCGCTTCTTTCGGTGAAGTAAAGATAAGGTGTTCGAAATTTCGGGCTGCGCTTTTTTCGTACTTGTGCAGCAACTTGCTTTCGAAAGCGACAAGCCATTTTTGAATGAACTTCAAATTTGCAAACCGCTTGATGCCGGATGGGAGCTTGTCCGAAAAACCGCCGAATACGGACGGAATGTACTGAAACCATTGCAGCTGCCGTTCATAACGCAATGACAGTAGATCATCGTAGCTGAGCACCTTTTGCGAGGTTCCGTCCGAACGGTATTCCGCTACGCGCACCATATCGTAAAAGATGAATTCCGGCTGCTCTTCCTCGATCTTTTCTTTAATCAGCCTATGCGTTCTCCGGGAGTAATACACGGATACTTGCAGCGGCCACCTTTGCAAGAGCAAGGAATAGACCAGCACATTGAACAGCTTCTCGGCCATACCAGGCAATTCTAGACTCACCAGGCGAGAAATCGCACCCGGCTGATCCTTCAGGTACTTCTTGTCATCAATAAACGACAAGTTCACGATCTGACATTCCGGATAAATATCTTTGATTTGCTCAATGTATTGCTGAAGCAGGTTTTTTCTGCCGTCCGTATTTGGAAAAGGCAGCCTGTTCGTAATAAACATCATCTTTTTCATCCATTTTCCGCCTTAAAAAGCATCTTTTGCCCCAAGAAGCACTTTGAATGTCTTGAATATGATTTTCAAGTCAAACCCAACGCTTCGCTCTTGGATGTACTTCAAGTCCAGCTCAACCATTTCTTTAAAACTTAATTCATTACGGCCGCTTACCTGCCAAAGTCCTGTACAACCAGGCTTAACGGTTAAACGCCGCTTGTCGTAATCCGTATACTCCTTGACTTCCCTTACAAGTGGAGGTCTTGGACCGACCAATGACATTTCTCCCCGGAGCACATTAATCAGCTGCGGGAGCTCATCAATGCTGGTTTTCCGTATGAACTTCCCGATTTTAGTAATTCGCGGATCGTTCTTCATCTTGAACATAGCGCCTTCGATTTCATTTTGAGCGAGCAGCTCCTTCAGCTTCTCTTCTGCATTGCTGACCATGGAGCGGAATTTATACATCCGGAACGGCTTCTCGTTCTTCCCGATCCTTGTTTGATAGAACAATACGGAACCTTTCGAATCTTCTAATTTAATCAGAATGCCAACGACAACAAACAGCGGACTTAAGAAAATTAATCCCGCCAGCGAGCCGAAAATGTCAATGGCGCGTTTGAGCACCGAGTTCATGGTATTCCTATACTCATTAGGAGTGTTTAATACCACTTCATCGCGATACTGCGGGGGCATCGTTATTCACCCCCTATTCCTATTAATTGTTTTCCAACTTCTCGCTCCAACAATTCCCCAAGCTCGCTTAAGAGCTGCTGCCGAAGCTCGTTATTCCGGAGCGCAAAATCGACCGATGTCATAATAAAACCGAGTCTTTCACCCACATCATAGCGCTTGCCTTGGAAGTCGTATGCGTAAACGCCTTTATCCATATTCAGCTTTTGAATGGCATCGGTGAGCTGAATTTCTCCGCCTGCGCCAATCTCCTGCAGTCCCAAATAATCGAATATATCCGGGGTCAGAACATAACGGCCCATAATAGCCAAGTTCGATGGGGCTTGTCCTTTCGGCGGCTTTTCCACAAAACGGTTCACTTGATAAAGTCGGCCCATCGTCTCGCCTGGATCGACAATCCCGTATCGGTCTGTCTGATCCGCATGAACCGTTTGAACGCCGATGACCGAACGTCCGGTTTGCTCATACTGCTCGATCAGTTGCCTGGTGCAAGGAACGTCGGCCTCTACGATATCATCGCCAAGCAGAACGGCGAACGGTTCGTCTCCGATAAAATTGCGGGCGCACCAAACGGCGTGGCCAAGCCCTCTCGCTTCTTTTTGCCTTATATAGTGAAGATTCACATTGGAGGATTTTCTGACTTTTTCTAAAATGTCAAGTTTCCCTTTGCTCTCCAACGTATATTCCAGCTCAAACGCGATATCAAAGTGGTCTTCGATCGCACGTTTACCTTTACCGGTCACGACGATAATGTCTTCTACTCCTGATTCAATGGCTTCTTCTACGATGTACTGAATGGTGGGTTTATCAACGATTGGAAGCATTTCTTTCGGCATTGCTTTCGTCGCAGGCAAAAACCGGGTACCAAGCCCCGCAGCAGGAATAATGGCTTTTCTCACTTTTTTCAATTGACTTCACCCTATCCTATTTATATTTTTTGTTCGCATTGCAGCGAGACGCTAAAAATGCGAGCTATGCTTTCGTTATCGCTGAGAGCATAGCTCGAATTTTTAGATAAAAATCCGAGGTGAAAATAAAATAAAAATAAAAATGCTAGGGCATTTAACCCTTCCTCACGTCACGCCCTTGACGATAAACGTCTAAGGTCATTTGACCCACAGCATGACCGAGTGCCTCCGGTAATAGAGGTGCAGGAGACATTACCTTCCCATTTGGACCCATCAACTTGGTGTAATGACGCTAAGCGTCGCTGCTAGCTTCGTATGTAGTAGGAATAGGATTCCGATTGTTTTCGGTTAATGTTATTGAGAACAACGCCGATAAGATTGGCTTGCACATGCTCGAGAGAGGCCTTCGCTTTGAGCGCTACTTCTTTTTTCACTTTTCCCGAATCGATGACAAGAACAACGCCATCGCTTTGGGTCGCAACGATTTGTGTGTCCGTTACGGACATGATCGACGGTGTATCGATGATGATTACGTCATACGTTTGCCTCAATTTCCCAAGCAACACCCCCATAGACTCCGACGACAGCACCTCTGATGGATTAGGAGGAGCCGGGCCTGCGGCAATGACCGACAGATTGTCCGTACTCGTATGCTGGATGACATCCTTCGGCTCTAACCGTTGCAATAAGGCGGACGTCAAGCCTTTATGGTTGGATATTGCAAAAATGTGATGCTGCGTCGGCTTCCGCAAATCCGTATCGATCACCAGCACCCGTTTGTTTGCTTGAGCGAAAGAAACCGCCATATTGGCGCATGTTATGCTTTTCCCTTCGCCCGGCCTTGATGAGGTAACCATAATGATCTGAAGTTTTGGGTCGTTCGTCGAAAACTCGATGTTTGTCCGCAGCATCCGATAACTTTCGGAGATCGGCGAATTTGGATTTCTTTCCGCGATAAGGTTCCATTTACGTATCAAGCGAGACATTGCTTCCCCTCCCTGCTCTTGGTGTTAGACTGGCTTTGCTGCCCCGATCAATCGTATCGCTCTCTTTAAACTTTGGAATCGATGTCAGTACCGGAAGCCCAAGCAGCATTTCGACGTCTTCTTCGTTCTTGATCGTTTCGTCCAAGTAATCCAGAAGGAAGGAAATGCCTACGCTCGCCATCAAAGCCAGAATGAACGCGACGGCAATATTCATAATCGGATTCGGGGCCACAGGGCCGCGCATCTCATTCGGATCCGCCAGATCCAAGACGAATACGTTATCAACCTTCATCAGCTCGGGAACCGATTTTTGAAAAACGGTCGCAACGGCATTCGCCGTATTCGCCGCCTTCTCATAGGAGTCATCCCGGACGGTTATGGTCATGATCTGCGTTTCAATAGCGGAGCTGACACTTACCTTGCTTCTAAGCTCCGTGTATGTACGAGCAAGATCCGGGTGCTCTTCGATGACTTTTTTCATCATGCGAGGCGAAGTAACGATTTGTTTATAGGTTTTGATGAGTCCGATCGTGGAGCTAATGGAGCCTACGTCTATGCTTGGAAGCAGCGTACTGCTGTCCTTGTAGTCGTTGACGATTAGTGTAGCGGAAGCTTCATACTGCGGTTCGATGAAGTTGAAGGAGTAAATGCCGATGGCTATGCAACTTACTGAAATAATTAAAGCACTCAATAGCAGTCTTCTTTTGATGATGTTCCAATATCGTTTTAATTCCAAATCTTTTCCTCCGTTACTTGTTCAGTCTTCTTCAACAGGCTTGCAAGTAATGATTCATAACGAGAATATAATAGATACATTATTCAAAACGAGAACTTTTCAGCGTGAGGAATTGTTGATGCATCCCGCTTCATCAATTCTCCGTTCTTATATGGCCTTTTATCTTCCCATCTTCATAAAATCATCCACTGTACCGCCGTTTATGACATGCTGCATCATATCCTCCGAGCCTGCTTCAATTTCATTTTGCTTTAACAGAAGCGATACGAGCTCCGCCATGTCGATCAGCTCGTCTTTCGGATTATAGCCGGTTAATACAAGCAGTTCGGCCAATGATCCCCCATGTTTCGTCATATTTTGATTGGCTATCGAAGGATCATCGGATAATCTTTTCAAAAACTGCTTTAGCCGTAACCGTTTTTGCTCCTGATTCAAATCGTCCATTTCAACGAAATCCTCCATTTCCAAGCTTACTCGTTCTTATTCGTAAGTTCAGATTGCTACAGATCGACATATTACACAACAATAATTAGGAGGTTCTAATATTAGTAATATCTAATTTTTGGTTTGTTTCGTAAAGTCTTTGAAACTAGTATGGCACAGATTATATAAATTCATGAGGGAATAAAGACATGTTGTGCTTTAGACATTCCTTCTCATTTTGATAATAATCCTCTTAAGGACTTACTCCTATTTTATCCAGTTTTCCGACCATATACCTTTGCATTTCATTGAAAAAAATAGAATTTTATCGAATGAAAGCGCTTTATGACTTTCATGGTCCTTCCGATTAAAGACTCATTTCAGTATAGTTTTAAACTGACCGAATCCCTTGTGGAATAAAGATTGTAATCAATTCCCATTTGTATTCAGCCGCCCTTTTTCCATAATAAAAGACCATGATTTCAACGCTGACCCAGGACTAACGTCCAGTGTCCTATAAAAACCTGACACGGAAATGCATTCGACAATATTTGCAATCGATATATTTAGGTCTTCATAAAAAATGAAAGCGGTTTTTTTTCTAAAAAAAAGAATAAAAAGAGCTATTTCACTCCAAATGGGTATGCTCGATCTCTTAAAACATCGATATATGATAAAAGATGACATTTATTAAATCACATTTTCGATTGACTCTAGTATTTCTTTACCAGCCCGAAAATATGAAAGCAGTCGTCGTAATGCCCCTTGTGATGAGGAAAGCGTCGAGCCGTCTCATACTCTTTATGGGATGCTTATTTCTTGCTATCTATGAAGCTTTGCCTAATCATGATAAAGTAGTGTGGTAAATACTTACTTAAGATGAGCTGCTGCAATTGAGGTGTCCGATGAGCTCTTTTCTTCAAATAAAAATTTATCGTTATAAGTTTATTGCGTACGTCGTCTTCGTCGTGACCATCGGTCTCGCGCTTGGCACGCTGACCTGTGCCATGCTCTTGAACCAATGGATTGGCGATGCCCGTCTAGAGGCCGCTAATGCTTTCGCGGGCGTAGAGAACGAGCTTCAGTATGATGCCGACCGGATTGAGGCGTATATGCAGCGCATCTACTCCAATCATAGTTTGATGGATGATGCTCGCAGCTTTCTAAGCAGCAGTGCCGAAGGATACTTAACCGATAGTTTGCAAAACAGCCAATTCTCTAAGCCGCTCGTATCTTTTCCGGAGGATATTAAAACCTACCTGTACAGCTGGGCGCAAGGCGGAATAACGCAGGTTAGTCTGCATACGGGCCAATACGGCAATGTCGTACACTTTAACGATAACGGAATTGCAAGCTTCCTATTCGGTCTTCCTAATACAGACGAGGCATTCCGCGATACGATCCTCAAGGGATTCGTATATCGCAAGAAACTATCGGATCTGGCACTGGGCTCGGGCTCTAAGGAATTAGGGGAGCTCCGCTTCTTGGTCAGCAGTGATCAAATCTTTGAATCTATCCAAAATTATCGCTTGGGCAAGGCCGC
Organism: Paenibacillus sp. YIM B09110; assembly: GCF_037167145.1. Lineage (NCBI taxonomy): Bacteria > Bacillati > Bacillota > Bacilli > Caryophanales > Paenibacillaceae > Paenibacillus > Paenibacillus sp. YIM B09110. The sequence continues at coordinate 60,795 of NZ_JBANSP010000021.1, forward strand.
TGCAATCAGCGCTTCCGGCGAGATCTATCTGATCGGTAACGAACAGGATCAAGTCTTGAAGGAATTAGCCCTTAAAGCGGCGGCGAACGGACGAAGTCACGGTTATATTTCGAATGGATTTTTTGAGCATAGCTTCTATATTACGTTCCCGTCCACGAAGTTCAATTTCAAATTCGTAAGCATCGTTGATTTATCCATGCTCATTCGACAGCATGCCAACATGCTGATCACCATCTTTCTGATCGTTATAACGACCATGATTAGCGTTCTGCTGCTCATTGTGTACAACCTGCGGGATGATTCCCGGTTCCTGCACCGTATCATTCAATCGATTGGACGCGTGAAAACAGCCAACTTCACCCCTAATCGTCCTGCCCGTTATCGCCGCAATGAATACGGCATGATCGCTAGGGAATTAGACGATATGATTCAACAGCTGGATAAGCATATCCGCAATGAATATTTGCTAAAACTCAAACAACAAGAGACTGAAATGAAAGCGCTTCAAAGTCAGATCAACCCTCATTTTCTCTATAATACGTTAGAGGTCATTCGCTCCACTGCCCTTGTTAATCAGGACCGTGACACTGCTGATGCCATTGCTACGCTGGGGGCGCTCTATCGCGAAATCGTCAAAAAAGAAAATATTATCACGATCGCAAGCGAGCTGGAATTGCTGCAGAAGTACTTGGAGATTATGGAATTCAAGTATCCGGAACGTTTCTTTTACCAACTTAATGTAGACCCGGCAATACTCTCGATTCCCACCGTGAAATTTTGGATGCAGCCTTTGGCGGAAAATTTTTTCGTCCATGGCTTTAGCTCCAGCAGCGAGTTTAACTTGTATGTCGTGAATGGGTGGGAAGCCGAACAGCATTATGTAATGGAATTCGTGGATAATGGGCGCGGTATCCATGCCGACCGTTTGCAAGCGGTACGAAGCACGCTGTCGAGCCAGGACGATCCTTCTTCCGGAAGTATCGGTTTGCGCAACGTATACACACGGCTTCACTTCTTTTACGGAAAAAGCTTTTCTATAGAAATTGAGAATAACGAGGAAGCTGGCGTTAAGATTTCTGTACGAATTTCAAAAGAGGTGATTGAACATGTACAAACTGTTGATTATCGATGACGAGCCTCAAATTTTGGAGGGAATGAAGCGGATTCTGGACTGGAAGCAATACGGTTTCAGTCGGATCGATACGTGCGAATCTACGGAGGCGGCCATGTCCATGGTTGTAGATCTGCAGCCGGATGTCGCCATATTTGATGTGTGTATTGGCAAAAATCTCGGCTATGAAGCGATCTACAGACTCAATGAGCTTCACATCCCTACCAAATATGTGATCATGAGCGGTTACAGTGAATTCAAGTATGCCCAAGAAGCCATTCGTTGCGGTGTCAAAGACTATTTGCTCAAGCCTGTTGACCGTACAAAGCTGCAGCATGTGATAGAGAAAATTATAGTTGAAGATCTGGGTGGTACGATCGGCAATACAAGCTGCGAGAGTCTGAACAAAGATCCTGTACTTGGCGTAAGCTACGACCGCTTATCCAAGCTGGTCAACCGCATTCTGCTGATGATCAAGACGGAGTATGCTCAGAATATTACCTTGAAATCAGTCGCAGAGCGCTTCCAGATGAACAGTACTTATCTTGGACAACTATTTCTCAAGGAATCCGGAATGAAATTTTCAGAATATCTCATGGCTTACCGCATGTTCCTGGCGCAAGAACGCATTCAAACGTCGGATGAGAAGATTTCTTCGATCGCGCTTTCCGTCGGCTATAACAATCTTAATTACTTCTACACCCACTTCCATACCTATTTCGGAAAATCCCCCTCCGATCTGCGGGGAAAAGGGTAGCAACGAGCTTTGCGGAAAGGAGGATATCGATGCTAAAGTACCCTAGACTCAGATATATCTTCATGACAATCAGTATTATACTGCTGCTCACAGCGTATACGACCGGTTGCTCCCGGCAGCCCAGCAGAAACAACGACGATGTGTACGAAGGCGATACTGTCAATTTGATTTATTATACGATTGGAGAGCCAGACAAGGATCTGAAGCTCGTCAACGATAAAATCAATGAAATGCTGGCTCGTAAAATCGGCGTGACGATCACTTATATCAAGATTGGCTGGCAGGAGTACGAGGACCGGCTGAACACGCTTATATCCGCCGGCACTCCCTTCGACATTGCTTTTGCCCCCAACTATGCAGCCACCACTACGCGCGGCGCTTGGCTGAGACTTGATGATTATCTGACTAGTCTCGGCAAGGATATGTACGACGCCATTGATCCAACCTTCTGGCAGGGGGTGCAAATGAATGACGGAGCCATCTATGGCGTGCCGACCAATAAAGAACTGGCCGTGCGCGATCATTGGATGTACCCCGCTTCCATTGTGAGCAAGTACAATATCGACATTTCCAATTATAATACGCTGGAATCGCTAGAACCTTTGCTTCGGATGATTCAGCAGAATGAGCCTGCCTATGTACCCATGGAGCTAGATCGAGATTCACACAACTTCTTCGCACTCTACGGCTACGAATATATCGTGAATCATAAGGTTCCCTTAATGGTGAAATCGCTGGAGCCTGACGCCAAGGTCGTGAATATTTTCGAAACTAAGGAAGCACGGCAAGTATTAGACACCTTGCGGCGTTATTATAAGGAAGGCTTCATTAATAAAGACGCGGCGCTCCGCGAGACCGGCGGACTTAAGCGCGGAGATAAAGTGTTCTGGAAGTCCTCCGGCGGCGGACCTCTCTCGGAGACGACTTGGAGCAAGGATCGCGGCTACAAGGTCGTATCGAATCCGGTAACTCCTAGCGTCGTGACTACGGAATCGGTCCGCGGCGGTATCATGGCTGTCAATGCCAACACCAAACACCCCATTGAAAGCATGAAGTTTCTGAATCTGCTCAATACCGACCCAGAAATTCGAAACCTATTCAATTATGGTATCGAAGGGGTGCATTATACGCTGAATGACCAAGGACAGACGACCCCCATTCCAGGCAAAGACAGCCAAGGCAACCCGATTCCGGATGGGCCGGCGAGCTATGCAGGCGTCCAATATACACAAGGCAATTGGTTTATCCTGAGAACCATGGGCGGCGATAGCCCCGAACCCCTCGATAAATGGGAGCTGTTCCGCCAATATAATGCGGAGTCGATCAAGTCCGCCGTTCTCGGCTTTACTCCCGATTTATCCAAGCTGACCGCTCAAATCGATAACATTGAGATGGTTTGGAGGAAATATTATGCTAGCCTCATGACCGGTACCGTCGATGTTGACTCGATCCTCCCCAAGTTTAACGAGGAGCTGGGGCAAGCAGGCATTGAGGAAGTAGTTAAGGAAGTTCAGAAGCAGCTGGATGCGTGGCGGGATGAGGCGGGTGGTATAGCGGGCGTTAACTAAAATAGAGCAACTAACGCGAGCCTCGAACCGTGATGCATAGAATGAAAAAAAGCCGAGCATCTGCCAGGAAGTTTTCCTGCAACTGCTCGGCTCTATGCTTACAAACGGATCGTCCGCTTCTCCGTGCTAGAACGAATAACGGCATCCATGATCTGTTGATTGCGGTACCCGTCCATGAAACTTGGCAAGCTGTCCGAGGCAGCCCCGTCCAGCAGCGTCAAGAAGTCGCCATACTGGGATACCTTGCACCGCTCCGGCACATCGATGACCGCCTTGACCAACTGGCCTGGCGCTTCCTCTCTAATCCATATGAGCTGATCTGGATTCAGCGTCGACGCATGGAGCGTGCCCGTATCTCCGTATATCGATACTTCATGCTGATTGCCCGAGCCTATCGCATTGCGCGACGACTGGAAGATACCGACCTCGTCTCCCTCCATACGCGCCTGGAAGCTCACGAAATCATCGACCTCGATCTTCACCATACGGCCAGTTGCCGGAACGGGACGCTCGGGCACGAGGGTGCGCATTTGCGCAGACAGCTCTTTGAATTCGCCGAACAGAAATCGCGCCATATCGATCATATGCGATCCGAGATCGCCAAGCGTTCCCGTGCCCGTAATGTCTTTGTTGAACCGCCAAATATAAGGCGTATGGTTCGGAACCGCTCCCCAGCTTTGCAAATATTGAATCGAGAAGCTTCGCACCGCACCGAGCTTTCCTTCCCTCACAAGCTCCCTTGCATAGCGGAAGGCCGGGGTGTAGCGGTAGCTGAACCCAACCATACCGTTCACCGGCCGCTGCTCATACAGCGTGAGCAGCTCAGCCGCCTCCTCGAATAGGCGGGTGAAAGGCTTCTCTGCGAGAAATGGCATGCCTGCCAGCAGACAGGCGCGGACGATAGCGGCGTGGACGTTATTCGGAGTCACGGATACGACCGCATCCACGTCCGAGTCGGCAATGAGCCGCTCGAAATCACGATACCTTTTGCCTGCCGGAATCCCGAGCTGTTCTCCTCTTTCCGTTAGCGCTGCTTCATTCACATCGCTTATCGCAACAATCGTATAACGGCCTTCCTCTTCCATCCACCGCATATGCGAATGCGCCATTCCGCCAAGACCGATCAATCCGATTCGATAGTTGTTCATTGTACGTCCATATAGCGGTTGTACGCGTCTTCGTAAATTTTGATCAGCTTCTCGAGGCCCATATCGTTCAGCTTCTTCATGTAATCGTCCCAATCTTGGTCGACGCCACCTTTCGTAATCCATTTGGCGCGGGTGCTTTTAATATAGCTTTCAATATCCGTAATGAGCGTCGGCAGCTCCGCATATTCCTCTATCGTATACATCACATCCGGGAATGGCTCCGTCACATATTCCTTGCCCAAGTCGTCGAGCTGCAGCTTAAGACCATCACCGCTGGACGGGTCGAGCTTGATGCTCTTCTCGAATTCCGGGCTGACGTATTTCGGTCCGAAATCCCTTAGCGAGCTGTCCCAGTACCAAGCGTCCGCGCTTGTGCCGTCCGGCGGATCCATAAGCGTATACGTGCCATCGTCATTTTTCTGAATCGATGTGCCAATTGCGCCCCAGAAGTTCTGAATGCTCGCTTCGCCGGTGTAGAATTGATCCGCCCAACGCGCTGCGATCTCCGGATGCTCGTTGCTGGCCGTGATCAGTACCTCGTTGCGCCGGAAGCTTAAGCCGTTCGGGTCGCCAACCTGATATTTGTTCCCGTCCGGTCCGGTGATTGGCGCGATCGTCTCATACTGTTTGCTCCACCCGCCAAACACGGCGTCTGGCGTCCATTGGTACGAGAAGCCGATCAATGCGGCGTCCGGATTTTGCCGCTTGGCTGTCAGCATCGTCGAGTCCTGCGTGAACGTTTCTTTATCAATCAGTCCTTCTGTATACAATTTGTTCGCCCACGCAATTGCCTCTCTATAGGCTTCCGATGTAGGGAAATATTCCGGTTTGCCGTTCTTAAGCACCATATGATTGCCGCGAATATCGGTAATGCCAAATGGGGCAAACAGATTCATATCGACATCCTTCGTATCGCTGTACGGAATTTCATCTGCCTTGCCGTTGCCGTTCGGATCCTGCTCTTTGAACGCCTTCAGCACCTTGTATAGGTCGTCAATCGTCTCAGGTGCCTTGAGGCCGAGCGTGTCCAGCCACTCTTTATTGATGACCGGCTGTATCGAGGAATACGGGCGCGACGGCAGTCTCGCTGGCAGCGAATAGATTTTGCCGTCAGGGAACGTGCTTAATTTCTTGAGTTCCGGCATCTCATCCATCGCCGCTTTCAGATTAGGCATATACTTATCGATGTATTCGTCGAGCGGGCGGAAAATACTAAGATTGTTCACAATATCGGAATCTCCGAATGCCATATTGCCCATGATAACGTCCGGAAGTTTGCCGCTTGCGAGCATGACGGATTTCTGAGCTTCCCAATCGTTGGATGAAATGACTTGCCAATTGATCTTGACGTTCGACGCCTTCTCCAGCTCCTGCAGCCAGGTGTTCTTCTTGAAGGTATCCCCCATATTGCCCCAACGAATCGTAAGGACATTCAGCGTCACCGGTTGGTCGACGATCGGCATGCCTTCCAGATGGAAGTTGCTGTCAGACGTTCCGGTCTCATTGTTCCCCGTATTATTCGGGGCGACCGCATTCGGCTCATTGCTGCTGCAGCCTGCTAGCACGGTAGCGCCTAGTACAGACAGCATAACGAGGCCGGACAGCATTTTTCTCATGTAACTCTTCGAACTCATTGTCATGAATAACTCCCCTTATTTCATGATAAATGCAGTTGTTGCCATTCTCCGAAGCTGGATTACTCCTTCACAGCGCCGATCATCACCCCCTTATTGAAGTGCTTTTGCACGAATGGGTAGATGAGCATGATCGGAACCGTAGCAACGATAATGACGGAATACCGCAGCAGGTTAGCGAGACGCAGAGCGATTTGAGCCGCTTCTCCGGTACCGAGCGCGGTCTGCATCTGATTGGTAACTAGAATATCCCTTAACACCAGCTGCAGCGGGTACAAATTTTTGTTTTGCAAATAAATAAGGCCGTTGAAATAGGAGTTCCACTGACCGACCGCGAACCATAGCGCCAATACCGAAATGATCGCCTTCGAGAGCGGCAATACCATCAGCACATAGAATCGAAGATTGCCGCAGCCGTCAATTTGCGCCGACTCCCATAGCTCCGCCGGAATGCCCGTTCGGAAGAAGGTGCGGGCCACGATAATATCGAAAACGGCTACCGAGAACGGCAATACCATAACGAGAAACGTATCGTAGAGATGAAAATCGCGAATCGCCAGAAACGTAGGCACCAAGCCTCCGTTAAAGAACATCGTGAATATGAAGAAAAGCGACAAATATTTGCGTCCTACAAGATCCTTCCTCGACAATGCGTAGCCGGCCGATATATTGACGACTAGACCGATCAAGGTGCCAACGATCGTATAAGCGATCGTATTCCGGTAGCCGATCCATATATTCGAATGCTTCAGCAGCTCCTTGTATCCATCAAGCGTGAACCCTTTGGGCAGCAGCCATACTTGCCCGTTCCCCACAGCCGAAGGATCGCTGAAGGAAGCGATAACAATAAAGTAAAGCGGATATAAGACTATGATAAGCACAATTGTAGCCCAAATGTACGACAGCGTCTCCAGCAGCTTGTCGCCGTAGCCTATTTTCTTTGGTCTCTGCGCCCATTTCGTTGCAGCCTCCATAGCTGTACGACCTCCTCCTTTTACCAGAGACTGTTCTCGGAATATTTCCTGGATACCCAATTGACCAGAATAAGCAGCGTGAAATTAATGAGCGTGTTGAACAAATTGATGGCGGCCGAGAAGCTGTACTGAGAGCTGAGCAGCCCGATCTTGTACACGTAAGTCGAGATGACCTCGCTACCGGATATGTTCAAGTTGTTCTGCAGCAAATACGCTTTCTCGAAGCCGACGCCGAGCAATCCGCCAATGCGCAGAATCAACAGCGTGACGGCCGTCGGGATGAGCATCGGAATATCGATGTAGCGAATCTTCTGCCACCGGCTCGCTCCGTCCACCGTTGCCGCTTCATACAAGCTGGGACTGACTGACGACAGCGCCGCGATATAAATAATGCTGTCCCAGCCCGTATGCTGCCAAACGTCGGACCATACGTACAAGCTGCTGAACATACTGGCCGATCCCATCAAATTAGGCGCCTCGGCGCCAAACAGACGATAGAGATGGCCGATCAACCCATTCCCGGGCGATAGTAGAATCATCATGATGCCGACAATAACAATCGTGGAGATGAAATGCGGCATATAAGTAATCGTCTGGAATGCCCGCTTGAACCTGTTCGCCCGCAATTGATTGACGAAGATGGCGAACATAATCGGTATGGGAAACGTCGCGAAGCTGTAAAGACTGATCCATACCGTGTTCTTAATCGTGACCGAGAATTGGTAGGAATGAAAAAACTTCTCGAAATATTTGAACCCTACCCAAGGACTGTCCATAATGCCCAGAACCGGCTTGAAATCTTTGAACGCGATAATGACCCCGTACATTGGCTTGTAGGTGAAGCATAGCAGCAGCACGACAGCAGGCAACAGAAGCAAATATAAGCCCCAGTTTTTGCCGATTCTATGCATGTAACGGTGCAGATTGCCGCTAGATGAACTATTTATCAAAAATTCGAACCTCCCTTTGCTGTATATTCGATCATACAGTTCCTTCTTGCCTTACAAACTCAAGTATACGGGCAACGGGCGATGCGATTTGGACCTCTTGAATAGCACATTCCGGACATTCGAGCGATCCAGGACGCTATTCGCGCTGCCGCCGTTCTCCCCAGCTCGTGCCGACATACAATCCAGACTTTTTGCTGTCACTATCCAGACTTTCAGCGGTTTGGCGAATGTAACCGTTTGCATTTTATTAAGCCCGGATTATAATTATCAGACAGTACTATAGATCTCGATCATGAGAGGCTTATAGCGAGGAGTTGCGGAGCAAATGGCCAAACAAGCGGAGAACAAGCTATATCCGATTCAACATTATGTCAAAATCATTCTCGTCATTTCGTTTTCCGCGCTCATTCTGGATTTCATCATCAGCTTCGCGTCGATCGCGATCGTCAAGCAGCAATCCGCACGCGATTTGCGGGATACCGCTTATTTGTACATCAATCGAATCAACAGCGACTTTTCCTATATTAATCACTTCATGGGCTGGACGCTGGCCAACGACGAGAATGTGAAAATGATGGATACGCACGATACGACCGAGGACCTATTCATCAAGGCCAACGATGCTTTATACCGACGATTCGTCGAGCTGCAAAAAAGCTATGACCAAAGCTATAACTTCTTTCTCTTCTTCGATAAGAAGGAAGTGATGTTCAACATCGCGCCCATGGGCGTGACGTACAAGGAGTACCAGGAATTGCAGCAGCACATTCATACTTACATTAAAGATAAAGACAGGCTCGTTTACGAACAATTCTATTCACGGTGGTCGACCATCCAGTTAGCCGAAAAATTTTATATCATTAATATCGTTCCTTATCAAAACAAATACATGATCTGCCTAGTCGATGCGGACGATCTGATTCGCCCGTTACGCCAAATCAATCTGGGAGAGAAAGGTTATGCTTCCTTGCGGACAGAAGACGGTCGTCTTGCAACAAGTCCATTCTCGAACAAAGGAGAACTGATTGATACCGAGCCGGACAATTCATCATTCTTGCACGCGCTCCAAACGAGAACAACGGTCAATGGCGAATTCGACAATGCTTCGTTCTTCGTCAAGCTCGTCATTCAATTCGGCGCGTTCGAGAAAATGATGATCGTCCAGCTGCTGATTGTGCTGCTGGCGGCCATTGTCGCCTGCAGTTTGAGCTTCATTATGCTTTATTTCCGGAACAAGGTGCTGCAGCCGATCAAGAGCTTCTCGTACAATCTAGCCTTCTGGGCGGAAGACGGCGAACCGCTAGACAGCGCAAGCAGCAAAATCGTCGAGCTGGAGAAGGTGAGCAAGCAGTTCGCTCAATTGGTTAAGCAGATCAAAGCCTATAAGATTGACATTTACGAGCGCGAAATCGAGAAGCAGCGCATTCAACTGAATTACACGAAGCTGCAGATCAAGCCCCACTTCTTCCTGAACTGCCTGACGACCATTCATAGCATGGCGCAGATGGACATGACCGAGGAAATCCAGCAAATGGCGTTGTCCACATCGGTCTACTTCCGGTACATCTTTCAGAACGGTCAGGACTTCGTTCGTATGGAGGACGAAATCGAGCATGTCCGCGTGTATTTGGAAATTCAGAAGAATCGTTACCAAGGCTCGTTCCTGTATCGGATCGAACAGGCCGAGCTTACGCGGGATACGCCGATTCCGCCGCTCGTGCTGCAAACCTTCATAGAGAACGCGATCAAATACGCGGTTTCTCGCGAAAACCAAGTGCTGATCGAGCTGAATGTCGAACGCCGCCTTTTCGAGGACGAAATGATGACTGTCATTCAAATGTCCGATACCGGACCGGGCTTCGCTCCGGATGTACTGGATAAGCTGCAGCACGGACAGCCGCTCGATCAGACCACCGGGACGCAGATTGGCATTATGAATACGACTCAACGGCTTGCCTATTTGTATGACAATCGCGCATCGATCCGCTTCACGAACCAGGATGGCGGCGGCGCCTGTATCACCCTCTATCTTCCGGAGCTTCCGGCCATACCAATCGAGAATGGGAGTGCAGCCCGATGAACGTACTGCTCGTAGATGACGACTACTTTGTCGTGACCGCGCTGGAGAAGAAGATCGACTGGCCGTCGCTTGGCATCGAGGCGGTCTACACCGCCCATAACGTCGCGCAGGCGCGAGACATTATGACCAATCATCCGATTCACATTCTTATTTCCGATATTGAAATGCCGCAAGGCAGCGGCCTGGAACTCTTAGCTTGGATTCGCGAGGAGAAGGACAGCGTGCAAGCTATCTTCTTGACTAATTACGCGGATTTCAACTACGCGCAGAAGGCGATTGAACTGCGGAGCTTTGAATATTTTCTGAAGCCGATCCAATTCGATAAGCTGGTGCTCATTATTCGGAAAGCCATCGAACAGGCGAAAGAGCAGCAAAAGCAGGAGAAAGCGATTCAAGAGGGCTACTACTGGCAACGCAATCAGGCCAAAATTCTCGAACACTTCTGGCGCAAGCTAATTAGCTGCAGCGTCTCCGTCCCGCTCAAGCCGGCGGAAGTTTCCCGTTCCGTTGACGAACAGCATCTATCTTACGGTATGAACGATCTCGTTCAGCCCGTGTTGTTCAATCTCTTCCCTCACGACGGCAGCATGGGATTCGATGAGAAAAACCTGTTCGATTTTGCTCTGCAGAACGTCCTATCCGAGCTGTTCCAGCATCCCCAATTCACGGTGGAGACGGTGCTGGAATACAGCTTGCATAACTGGATCGCCGTCTTGAAATGGGCGCAAGCGCCGGATGCCGAGACGCTGGATGAGCTATGCGCCTCGTTCATTCAGCAAGCGAACCGCGTGCTGAAATGCGATGCCTGCTGCATCGTCGGCATGTCCGGCACGCTTGAAAGCATCAGCCCGATCACTCGGCAATTGCTGCAGCTCAACTCGGACATTGCGAAGCGGCGCAATCAGATCTTCTTCGCCGAGCATGGTCATCGGCGGGCGGATGAAGCTTATAGCCCGCCTAATCTCGCCCGGCTGGAGGAACTGCTTGAGCGGAATCTGCCGAATGAGCTGATGCATGAAATAACGAAGTATTTGAACGATTATTCACAGCAGAATCATTTCGCTACGTCAGTCCTTGGTCTGTTCCGGCTCGACATGATGCAGCTCGTCTACGCCTTCCTCAAGTCCAAAGGCATTCAGGCGCATCAGCTATATACGAGCAAGGCCAATGAACGACTGCTCGCCCAGTCCTTGAACTCGATCGAGGATATGGAGGCTTACTTGCGGTACTTGGTACACACGGCCATGTCGTACCGCGATTTTGCCGAGCAACCCAAATCGGTAGCGGAGGAAATCAAGCTATATATCCATGCACATTACGGAGAAGACCTGACCCGCCTTAGCCTGGCGGAGGTCGTCTATCTTCACCCTGATTATTTGGCCCGGTTGTTCAAGAAAGAAACCGGCGTATCGCTCGGCACCTATGTGATCAGAGCCCGAATTGAAGCTGCCAAGCAACTGCTCCGAACGACGCAGCTATCGGTATTTACCGTTGCGAAGAAGGTCGGCTACGCCAATTATTCCTATTTCGCGAAGGTGTTCAAGCAAGAGAGCGGCATAACGCCGATTGAATACAAGCAAGACAAGACAACCTGACAGTCATTGCTCGATGCACGCACGGTACTTATTTCTTGAATTTAGCTTTTATAAGTACGATTACTCCGCCAATAAACATTCCGACAATTGCCCATGTTGCAATAAATAATATCGAATCCATAATATATGCTCCTTTATTCACATCGTTTGCTACCCTGTAATTTCTTCTAATATATCATTTCCTGCAAACAGGAAGCCGTCTTGTTTGTTTCGTCTTTTCAACACTTGTCTAGCCGTCCTGAGTTCTAGGGGAGCGAACATATTTCGGTCGAAATGCACTCGGCGCCATGCCTGTCCACCTGCGGAATTGTCTAGAGAAATGGCTTGCGGATTGAAATCCAAGCTGTTCGGCTAATTCCTCCATCGAATAGGTCGAATGCACAAGCAAATGCTTCGCCTGGTTAAGAACCATTTTACTCCTATATTGTCGCGGCGATTGCCCGTAAACCTTCGTAAATATATGCGTGCAACGACCGCGACTGATCCCTAATGAGGCTGCAATTCCAGCTATTGCTCCATGAGTTTCATTGCGTAGTTTTTCTTCAATCGCATGGGCCAGCTCCGTTTCAAATACGGAGGCGTTCTGCATACTCCCGTCGCTCATCGGAATCGGACTACGCGCTTGTTCGCTGTACTTTATAAACTCACTAATGATTCCTAGAGTGTGGGATTGGATAATAAGGCGATCTAATGCTTTGTCATCATCAATGGTATCTACGCGAATATTGTGCAAAAACGCCTCTTCAATAGCGCTAAAATGTGTCGGTAACGATAGCCCCGCAGCCTCTTCTGCCTTAATGATCACGTAATCGGCCTTGCATAACCTCTCACGTATGATGGGATCATCCAGATCGAAATGCAAATTAAAGAAACGATAAACGGAAGTTGGGCCATTCTCGGTAGCATGTGAAATGCCGGACTTTATTAACAGCCAATCCCCGTTGCTAATCGTAAATACATGATCGCCAATCGTTTGCCTTATTTCTCCTTGTTTACAATGCAATAGTTCAAAAAGGTAATGATGATGCCGCGGATAAGACCAATTAGGATGAAACTCTCCCAAATGACAGCCGATAATCTGCAGCGTACTCGTTAGGTTAGGGAGTGAATAATGAATATCCATTTTACATAGACCTCCTATTGTTCAATAGTCGAGACATCTATTCTAGCGTAACGCGAATCCATACAAAAGGTCAAATTTACTCTTCTTTTGTCCATTTGTTTGCCTATTCTTTCCGCTTAATATAATAAGTATCATGACTAACGCATAACCACATTGCATGGGAGGTCACTTTGGATGACTGGATTATCTGTACAAAACGATCATTTTCACTTCGATAATAAGCCTATTCGCCTGCTTTCCGGAGCGATTCATTACTTTAGAGTCGTGCCTGAATATTGGCAGGATCGTTTATTAAAGCTGAAGGCATGCGGTTTTAATACGGTAGAAACTTACATTCCATGGAATTTCCATGAACCTGCACCTAGCAAATTCAACTTTGAAGGGATGGCAGACATTGAACGGTTTGTTCAATTAGCAGGCGAACTTGGCTTGCATGTCATCGTGCGCCCGAGTCCGTACATTTGCGCAGAATGGGAGTTCGGAGGCTTGCCTGCATGGCTGCTTGCAGATCGGGAGATCCAGCTTCGCTGCATGAACCGCTCCTATCTGGATAAAGTAGACGCCTATTACGATGAGCTATTGCCTAGACTGAAGCCTCTGCTTTCCACAAACGGCGGCCCTATTATTGCCATGCAAATCGAGAATGAATACGGAAGCTATGGCAACGATACAGCCTATCTTCAATATTTGGAGCAAGCCATGATAAGTCGTGGCATTGACGTGCTATTATTTACCTCCGATGGACCAGAGAATCATATGCTTCAAGGAGGTATGGTTCCAAATGTACTAGAAACCGCAAACTTCGGTTCAAGAGCGGAGGAAGCTTTCGAGGTGCTTCGTCGTTATCAACCGCAAGGCCCGCTGATGTGCATGGAATACTGGAATGGCTGGTTTGATCACTGGGGGGAAGAACATCACGTTCGTAACGGCGATGAAGTTGCTCAAGTATTTGAGGATATGCTTTCTCTAGGCGCCTCTGTGAACTTCTATATGTTCCATGGCGGCACCAATTTCGGTTTCACCAGCGGTGCGAATGGCTTAGAACGAGATCACTACGAACCTACCGTTACAAGCTATGACTATAACGCACCATTGAATGAAGCAGGCGATCCTACTGAAAAATATTTTGCGATACGCGATATTATCGCTAAATATACTGAACTTCCCGAGATGGAAGTTCCTAAAGCTTTGCCCAAACAGGCATATGGAACGGTGCTTGCAACTAGCCATGCCGTATTGTTAGATCAGCTGCACCAATTGTCTGAGCCCATACATGCAGTCACTCCAGAACCGATGGAGCGTTACGGACAGAACAACGGATTTATCGTATATGAAACTTTTATTTCCGGACCGCGTGAAGAAAAGGAATTAATTATTCAAGATTGCCATGACCGAGCGCTTGTTTACTTGGACGGTGAGTTTAAAGGGATCATCGAAAGATGGGATTCCAGCAAAAAAGTTCATTTTGAAGTGCCTACTGGCGGCGCGCGTCTAACCATTCTCGTTGAAAATATGGGACGCATCAACTACGGACCATATCTAGCCGATCGTAAAGGGATTACCGAAGGCGTTCGCCACGGCAATCAATTCCTATATGGATGGACCGTTTGGACATTGCCGCTTGATAACTTGCACCCTTTGACCTTTGCAGCGATAGAGAAAGAAGCAACAAAAGGTCCAGCATTCTATCGTGCGGATTTAAACATTGATAATGCACCTGCAGACACGTTCTTGAAGCTGGAAGGATGGTCTAAAGGAGTCGTTTACGTCAACGGATTCAATTTGGGGAGATATTGGAAAGTTGGTCCGCAGCAGACACTTTACATTCCTGCACCGCTTCTACGTCAAGGCAGCAATGAAATCATCGTCTTTGATATTGACGGAACAGAAAGCTTAGAATTACAGTTTGTAGACCAGCCTCAATTAGGATAATCGTAAACATCGACAACTTCGAATAGCCGAAAGAAAATCAGGTGCGGTTCCTTGATTTTCTCTCGGCTTTTAGTAATTAAAAAGAACCTTGCTATATACAAGGTCCTTTAGTCAGCCTATTTTTCAAAAAGCAGAGTGCCGCTTAAAAACATGTCTACGACTTTTTTTGCCGGTTCGTTGCGGGTAGCATATTTTTGCATTAAATCTGCTCTGTTGCTAATCAGAAGCAGTGATGAAAAGGCGTGCGCAAGAAACAGCGGATCCTCTTTTCTCAGCTTCCCCTTGTCCATCCATACTTTAAAGTAATCCGACAACGCTTGATAGATTCGTTGTTCCGTTATTCTTATTTCATGGATTTGCCCATGGCTTAATGAACTCTCCGCCTCTTTTAGAATCGTCTCCACTTCTGAATGAGGATTTGCTATTCTTGCTTCTGCAACGCGCAGCAGCCCTGCTTCAAGAGAGTCGGATTCCTTAAGTAAACGCGACACGTTGTTATGCACATTATTCAACATTGTAGTGATGGCGACCTTGAATAGTTCAGACTTGCTGGTGAAATGGTAGTAAATAGACGGTTTTGAGACGTTACATTCATTCGCGATTTGCTGAAGCGTTACAGGTTCGTAGCCGTTCTCCATAAATAATTTGGACGCGGTATGAATGATCGTTTCATATATGGATAAATCATCTTGTGCTTGCTTAGGTCTACCAGGCGACCGTTGGGTTTGGTTATTAATATTCATCACCTTCTTGAACATTGTATGACAACTCTTATATTTTATCAATGCAGCCTTGTAATTATATTTACCGGTAAATATAATTAAATAATCGTAAGGCTATCACAAAAGACAAAAAGAGAAGGTGATTCGAATTTGGAGCGAATTGCGTTATTGAAGCGAGTTAGTTATTTAACGACCATTTTTATGTTCTTGGCCACTTTTGGCGGAGGAATCGTTACTCGTACCGAGTCTGGGCTGGGATGCGGGAATGAATGGCCTTTATGTCATGGGGAATTCGTCCCCGCTCATACCATAGCCTCCGTCATTGAATACACCCACCGCCTCGTTAGTACGACAGCAGGAATCTTGGCGGTCGTTACGCTCATTCTATTTTATGTATATTGCAAAAAACGCAGAGACTTACAATGGTTTTCTGTATTAACGTTCGTATTTGTAAGTATTCAAGGGGCAATGGGAGCGTTGGCAGTCGTGTTTTCCCAGTCGCCGCCTGTTATGGCGCTTCATTTAGGATTTGCCTTTATATCCCTTGCCAGCTCTTTAATGACCAGTTTCGGAGCTAGGCAGGAGCAACTTTTAGGCGGGCTCTCCGTTTTTAATCGAATGCCGAGAACGAGCCCTGCATTTCGTAACTTCGTATGGTTTCTAACGATTTATTCCTATGCGGTTGTCTACACGGGAGCCTTTGTTAGCCATACTAGCTCAGCGGGGGCATGCTCCGGGTTTCCCCTTTGCAATGGGGAGATCGTGCCGGACTTATCGGGCGGAGTAGGAATCGCATTTATACATCGCTTAGCCGGGTTTCTTCTTGTCGCATTGATTATTGTACTTTTCGTTTGGATAAACCTAAGTTATAAGAACGCTCGCGAGCTTAGTATTTTAGGTGTGATTTCTGTGATTCTGATTCTGTTCCAAGTCTTTAGCGGTGCTGGTCTGATGCTGACGGTTGATCGTCCAGAAGTGTATATGTTTGTAGTGCTTGCTCATATGACCAGTATTGCCGTTCTTTTCGGTCTGCTTTCTTACATGAGTTATCTCGTCTGGAGATTGGCGAAGCCAGCTTCATCATCCTAAAAACAATAAAAAAAATAGAAGGCGGTTTTCCTTTTGGACAAAACAGTGAAGAAAAAGAAATGGACCAAAATAGCAGCTATCGGGTGTATAGTGGCAGCTATCCTGGCCGTTTCATTATTTATCTATATACAATCCGTAACCTATACTCCCTCGGATCTTGCCCTGTCGGCTGTTAAAAGCGACAACCAAGTTAAAGTAACCGAGATCAAAGAAGGCTATAAATTTGAACCAAACGATGGGAACGTCATTCAGCCTAACATTATTTTTTATCCAGGCGGCCTGGTAGAACCCAAAAGCTACTCGCCGTTAGCCAGGCAACTAGCTGAGTTGGGGCATCGGGTTTATATTGCGGATATGCCGCTAAACTTAGCCATTTTCGGCCAAAATAAAGCCGATTCTTTTGTCAATGAACACCCAGATGAATCATTTATTATTGGGGGGCACTCCTTGGGAGGTTCATTTGCTGCAAGATACGCATCCCAACATAGCGATGCGCTTAAAGGGATCTTCTTCTTAGCCTCTTATGCGGATGAGAAAGGGTCTGTCAAAGATACGGAGCTGTCCGTTTTGCAAATTACGGGGACGGACGACGGAGTGATGAACGAAGAGGATTGGGAGAACAGTAAATCAAATCTGCCGGAGGATACCGTTTATGTGAGAATAGAAGGCGGCAATCACGGCCAATTCGGCTCCTACGGGAAGCAAAAGGGAGATAATGACGCCGCCATTGAAGAAGAGAAGCAGTTGGAGATTGTCGTTTCTTCCTTGCAGGATTGGATCGCGGGGATGAATGTGGCTCCATAACGCCGAGGAGCACCTCGCCTCTACTGGAACCTGCTGTACATGGATGAGAGCAAAATGCCGCAACGCTAATATGGAAACGCCTGTTACCTGTTTAGGTCACCGGCGTTTTTTTCACCTCGCATAGACCGGCCTCCATTCACCATGCAAAACAAAGTCGTATCAGCCCCCACCGTGGGATTCAGCTGCCTGTAATTATAAAGAACCTTGCTACATACAAGGTCCTCTAGCCAATATTTTTCTAAAGCATCAAATTCCCTAACGTCTGACCATGCAGTTAGCGCCCATTTATACGGTAAATCAAGAAGAGTAACAACCACTCGGACTGACCCCGAAATTAAATTTGTGGCCTCAGGTCGATCGGATTCCTTCAAATGCGTTCATCACCAGATGCTGAACATATGAATCGTCCAACTCTTCACCAGTCACCAGCAAACGATAGAAAATAGGCCCGTAAATGAGGTCGATGCTTATTTCAATATCGAGATTTTTTTTCAATTCCCCGCGTAGAACCCCCTGTTCCAATAGACTCCTGGCCTCTAGTCGGCGAGGATGGAAATATCGGGTCCGATATGCCTCCGCCAACCCGGAATCAAACTGCCCTTGGCCTAATAATTCCGTAATGATTGTACCCTCCCGACTTGTCAAAAAAAGGGTTAAATTTGTGGCATGGATACGTATATCATTGAATGCTGATCCCGTGTCAGGCACGGGTAATCTTGCCGCGACGGCCGATAGAAAACCATCCATTACAACAGCAGCCTTGTTAGGCCACCATTTATAAATGGTGGCTTTGCTCACCTTGGCGCGATCAGCAATTTTGTCAACCGTGATCGATTCAAAGCCCTTTTCCAACAATAAATCATACGAAGCGGTAAGGATAGCCTTTTGCGTTTCAACATTACGTGGCCGCCCTCTCTTGACCTTCACCGAAATCATTCCTTTCGCCTATTTCAATCGAAATCGGAAAATATAAACTATACGTTTAGTATACTCATTATGAAACAAAAAGAAAATGAAATCGACTATTTACAAAACCATACGTTCAGTATATGATATGAACACTAATTAGTGAACTTGATGTTCAGTAATTGGTTTTGAAAAATAAAAGTGGTGAGGAAGAGATGCTGTGGTTATTAAGGTGGATATCAAATAAAACCCGGATAAGGTGGAATAATGAATTAAATGACAGCAGCAACTTGCAAAAAAATAAGATTATATCTTAATAAGGAGTGATACCTATGACTGTTTCAAAAAAACAAGCAATAGAGAAGAATATGCCTACATGGTTAACCATACTTCTGGCGACTGCATGCGGTATCATTGTAGCTAATCTTTACTATGCTCAGCCCCTGGTAGGATTAATTAGTTCTTCGATCGGGTTGTCCGCTAGCGGTGCTGGCTTGATCGTAACGCTAACACAGATTGGATACGTTGTCGGCTTGCTATTTATCGTACCTTTGGGAGATATTGTTGAAAACCGAAAGCTGGTAGTCGTATCGATACTTCTTACTGCAGTTGCTCTGACCGTGGCAGCAGTGACGAAACAAGCGATGCTTTTCTTTGCGGCTTCACTTTTTATAGGGTTGGGGTCGGTCGCTACGCAAGTACTCGTACCTTTTGCATCATACCTTGCGTCAGAATCTGCACGTGGCCGCGTTGTCGGCAATGTCATGAGTGGTCTGTTACTTGGAATCATGCTCTCACGTCCATTATCGAGCCTCGTGGCTGACTTTTGGAGCTGGCATGCTATATTCGGATTATCAGCAGCGGCTCTTGTTGTCTTGGCGATTATACTGTCAACAGTGCTCCCTGCAAGAAGGCCAACAGCAAGCACGCAATATGGAGCCCTACTTGGTTCAATGTGGCACTTGCTTCGAACTACCCCAATCTTACGCCGTCGCGCGGTTTATCATGCATGTGTGTTTGCGACTTTCAGCATATTCTGGACAACTGTTCCGTTATTATTATCGAGCCCCGATTTTCATTTTTCTCAGAAAGCCATTGCATTGTACGCACTAGTCGGAGTCGCGGGTGCGATAGCTGCGCCTGTGGCTGGCCGGTTAGCTGATCGCGGCTGGACTAGACCCGGCACAGGAATAGCGGTCGGTACAGTCATTATTTCTGTGTTGTTGCCGCTTATGATCCAAACAAGTTCGTCCGTCGGAGTAGCTGTTTTAGTAGTATCGGCCATCCTTTTGGACGCTGGAGTATCTGCAAATCTTGTGCTCTCACAACGCGAGATCTTCTCGTTGGGGCCAGAAATTCGCAGCAGACTGAACGGATTATTCATGGCTATTTTCTTTTTGGGCGGTGCCGTCGGATCTGCTATCGGTGGATGGGCATACGCTTCAGGTGGATGGAGTGCAGTGTTATGGATCGGAATAGCTTTCCCAGTCATTGCCCTGCTTTATTTTGCCACAGAGAGAAAGTAGTATTTAAATCATACTTAAGCAGTTGGGAGAAACCTGACTGCTTATTTCGTTAGCTTCAAAGCAAATGTATACTATTCTACGACTGGTTAATGCTGCACTGTAGCATCTCTTGGGAGTGATCAAGGATATAGCAGAACTAAATAAATAGTTAAGCAATCAAACGACTTTAATACCATTGAAATTTCTTTAGAAAGTCACCGGCTAAGCATCACGATCGAATTTTTTAGAGAGGCCGGCGCCAGATTGCCGACAAAGATCGGTCTGGTTCAGACTTGTTAGGTTGCGTAGACAGATTCAGATCCGTCTGCGTCACGAAAAGGGTGAGGGCCATACTGCAGTTGTATTTAAGGTTTCATACGGAAGTAATCCTAACATAGAAATGTATGCTTTTTTAGAACTTTGGTCGAGAGGATCGTTTGAAAATCACGGCTATGAATTATTTTATTATGGAACACAAAACCATTGAACGGGTATCCGACATCTATTCAACCGTCGGTCTATATTTTATTTACGGTTATATCCCGTTTATTTTTATATGCGTACTGATACGACAAAGGTGGACACGGCGTCTCCAAAGAAGAAAGACGGTTTTTTGAACAATGTTAACTCAGATACTAAGAAGTACTAGGCTGCTCCCCTACCGCGTGCACCTGCACGGTCAACTTGCTGTCCACCGTTGCCAAAATCACGATGCTCAAGGCTGCCGAATTTCTGTTTCCAGCCAAGCGCGGTCCTTGCCGATCTCGCGCAGAAGCGCATGTTCCATGTGGCCGTCGGTAATGATCAGTTTGGTCAGATTTGAAAGGCTGCGTGGACAGATTCAGGTCCGTCGGCGTCACTAACCATCGTGATATCCTTTACATTCGATTTTCTCAGCTCTGAATAGAAAAAAATTCAATTGACTGCTTCGCTTTCGAGAGGTTACGCTAGTTAAGCTTCCCATCCTGAATAAGGTTCTTGTTTGACGATAATGGAATGGAAGATGCGCAGCATTGTCGGATTTATATTTTTGCTGATTAGTTGTCATAAATCATTTAGTTGCTTAACGATCATTCATTCTTTATTATAACGATTTATTTTCGATTGAATAATATCAAAATCTCCTCCTGGTCAACTAACTTTAACTTCCTAAATTGTAGAATTAGATCGTTCTCGGTTTTACCATATCTGTTTTTATCACATGGTTATATCTAACGCAGGTTTATATTTATCCTATTCTAATTCACTTAATGTTCCTTGTGAGACCCCAATAATATTAGAAAAATCGACCTGATTTTGCTCATCTATTTTTCTTATTCGTTTAATTCTTTCACCGGTCGTAGACATTCCGAAAACTTCCTTAACAAAAGAAACCTCGGTTTACCCAAGGTTTCTTTTCGATAATGCCTATTGTTTTACGGAAATGTGATACGACTTCTGCATAATTTCAAGGTATCTAGACAAATTCAAATCTTCCAGACCCTTTACGTAGCTGTCTCAATCTTTGTCTTAGAGACAGTAAACAGTTCTCTGCTTTTTTTATTGCTTTCGATAATGAAACCAATCAAAATAAGCCTTATTTTCGGTGGATGATTGATTATACATGCCAAAATAGACCCCCGTGAATCCTCCCGCCACTTCCGTAGAGATCAAATGCGATTCTGCTTCACCTAACAGTTGCCAATCGTGGTTTGCCTCTTTGAAGTAAAAGCGATACTTCTCCGGTAACGCTTCGATCCTTAAATCAACGATCGACCCCTGCAAGGGAAGAGAGTGCACTTCGACCCTCATACTCGCTATTTGTCTACGAAGCGTTATCTTCAGAATACCGTTAATTGATGTCAGACCAATAGCATAATGATACTTATCATCCATAAATGCAACGAGACCGGCATCTTCCCCATCAGCGGGATGGTATTCCATTCTGACGGTAATATCGCAATTCCAATGCCGCTGCCTTCGTCCAATAAACGCAGGAGTCTCCTTACCAGTCAATTTCGACTCCGAACCGTACAATGCCAACCAACCTAAACGTTCTTCTAGTGACCATTTGACTTTGCTCGAGCTGCGTATGAAATTCCAATGTTTTTTCAAGTACGATTCGTTGAAGTCATCCATATCTGTCTCTTCATCTTCCCAAACGACCGGGGGTAATGTTATGGTATCGATTTCCGTTCCTACAATCCCGTTATCTCCGATTATCGGCCATCCGTCTTCTGTCCAGATGACCGGCGCAAGATAAGTTTCTCGGCCCAAATGATGACGATACGGATACCCTACTGGCCTAATACCGAGGAAGACCGCCCACCAACTGCCATCATGTGCTTCCAGAAGATCGGCATGGCCAGTCGCCTGAATCGGATGGTTCGAACTACGATGCGACAAGATCGGATTGTAAAGACAAGACTCGAATGGACCGTGTGGCGTCTCGCTTCTTGCGATTGTTTCCATATGTCCGTACTCCGTTCCGCCTTCTGCACACATCAAATAGTAATAGCCGTTGACTTTATATAGGTGGGGGCCTTCTGGAAACTTCCCTCCAAACCCTGTCCATATCAAACGCGTATCGCTAAGCTTACGACCGGTTGAGATATCGATCTCGCACTGGTAAAGTCCCATTCCCTGTGCAGTACCGGTACTTGTAAAATAAATTTTCCCATCCTTATCAAAGAACAGATCCGGATCTATTCCTTCCTGATCAACGTAGACGGGTTCTGACCATTCTCCAGCAGGATCCTCCGTCCAAACGTAGAAATGCCCACGGTGATCCTGATTCGTTGTCACCATGTAAAATCTGCCGTTATTATAGCGCAGACAAGGGGCCCAGACTCCACCGGATATACCGGATTGATCCAATTGAAGTTGGCTCTCCCGTGTCAGGCAATGTCCGATTTGACGCCAATGGATCAAATCTCTACTATGCCAAATCGGTATTCCAGGAAAGTATGCAAATGAACTGTTAACTAAGTAATAATCCTCACCGACGCGACAAACGCTTGGATCTGGATAAAAGCCTGATAGTACAGGATTCTGATATTTCATATCAAAACTCCCCCTTTATGTTCGCAATATAAGGTTCAAACGATATTTCGACGGGGAAACCCCATACTTTTTCTTAAATAACGTTGCAAAATAGGAACCGCTATTGTAACCTACGCGCCCCGCAATCTCTCCGATGTCTAAATCAGGCTCTTCCGACAATAGCAACATGGCTTTCTCCAACCTGAGATTATTAACGTAGTCGGGAAAGCTGCTACCCATGGAATCATTGAAGAGTTTACTAAAATAAGGAACACTTATCATTAATTTATCCGCCATGCGATGAACGGATAATTGCGGATCATGATAATGGGAATGAACATACTCCATTGCATCTGTCACAACGTTGAGCGTCTTCTTGGCATTGGTTTCCGCAATACTGTTAGAAGCCATCTCGAACAACCGGTCAAGCCAGTCTCGCAGATCGTGATGGTTATCCAGCAGACAAATCTGATTATATATATCGTGCAAATGGGAATGTTGCGTCTGACTTTTTTCGAAGACCACATCATTCGACAGTTGCTCCAAAGACAAGATTAACCTAGCCAAAGCATTAACGATTTTAGAGAAATGATAACTCCTACTTACTACAAACAGATGATCGAGTGCCTGAAGGTACTGTTCGAAGTCACCTTTTTTTATTGCACTTACAATTGAATCGATTTCGGATATGGCAATTTCGCTTTTTTGGGTATGTGTAAAGACATCCGCGTTCAATATTGCATCATTACCATAGACGATTCTATATTGGATGAGGCTCTGGGATTCGTTATATTTAGCTTTCATTAAACGAACATCGTCTGCTATCGAACTTATTCCACACGATATAGCGATTTTGTAGGATACCTTTAAACTCTCTTGAATTTGCTTAACAATGGCGGGTAGGTTCAAGTCAGATAGAGCCGGCTCCTCCTCTAATTCGCTCACGATGAGTGCGATCTGACCTTCCGTTGTTTGCAAAGCAGTGCAATGAGCAATATCCTTAAACACTTCACAAAATAATGTACTTAACGACTTCAACCTATAGGAAACTTCGGTCGCGTTGATTCCGAATATCCAGCTTTTATAGCGGTCTATTCTTAGTTGAATAACACAGAACGGTGCGTCAATTGTACGAATGACCCTGCTTTTAACTAAAAGATCCCCGGTCAGCTTATCCTCGCCTTCAACTGGCGATATGAGTAATTTGATAACTGTATTGCTGTCAATTTCATGCTCCAATGAGATAATTCGTTGCTCCACAGTTAAGATAGTATCGTTCATGAGCTCTAACTCATTTCCATCGGCGCGTTTCTCCATTCGATGATCGGCTAATTGCCTTAAACTCATAAACATTCGCCCAATCGGACTATAAAGACGCTGTGACAAAAACAAGGAGACCATTACAATCACGAGCAGCAACGCAGCACAAAGAGAGAGCATTACGTTTCTTGTTTTGACTAGTTCCCCCATTGTCAGGGTATAGGCTTCCTGCAGTGCAACATAATATTTCCCGCCATCCATAGACGCATAAGAAAATACGTAGGATTGATTATCGATAGTCGTGACGAAGGAATCATAAGCAACATCAGGAGAAAGCCGACTTTCCATTGCATGTTGAACGGCATTTGACTGACCAATCTTGGTAAGGCCACCTTGCATAATAACGTTACCATTACGATCCAAGATGAAAAGACTTTGTTGTCCAACATTTTGTCTTGCGAAAAGACTCGTCTGCAGCTCATCCATATCAACGTTTACGGCAATTGCTCCTTCGAAACTGTCATTTTGCGCGTAATCTTTGAAATAAACAGTCATCGTATTCAGTGATTCCCCGTTTGATCGTGAGTGCAATTTCCAGAACTGAGGGGAATTCCTCATGCTAGTCTGCTGAATGTATCGGTAAATATTTGTCTTAGATTCATCTGTTACCGGCACCTTCTCCACGTTAAATACCAGTCCATCCTTATTTAACACATAGACTGAATACATATACTTATTAATTCGCAAATTGCGGTTAATTTGGTCTAGTGCCGTCTGTAACCGATCGTTCCAACTATTATCGCCCGAGAGGATTGCCGTCTGTATCTCGGGATTATTGTATAAATCCATGGCAAAACTTTGTGCAAACTCAACGTAACTCACAAATACGCTTTCTGTATTCAATAACGTTAGTTTATTGATCTGCTCTCGATTTGAAGCTGCCTTCTCTCTAAACCAATAAAAGTAAAAGATAGTTAGAATCATTACGGAACAAATCGAAACCAGAAGTAGGCTAAGGAAAAACCTTATCATAAGAGATCTGTTTTTCAATACGCTTTGGTTCTTCCAATATCGAATAAGGTTGATTCCCTTTTGGATAAGCATAGCAGTCCTCTCCTCCGTTCCGTAAATGATCCACCCATTCGACAAGGGCAATTATGTGCATAGTCACCCTTGTCCGGACAATCCTTTTATTGCTTGTTTTTCCCTGCATACCATGCCGAGTATTGCTTTTGGTACTCAGCCATGTACTTATCAATACCCGCTTCTTTCAATTTCTTTAGAGCATTAGGAAATTGCTCCTCATAACTGATAAAACCGGATCCAATCGGGTTCAACAACTCTGTTTCGATCGCGCTGATCTTGGCAGCTTCCGTCTTAACAGGTTCTACATCAAACACAAATCCGATATCTTTGCGCAAAATTGATCCATCATTCCAATGTCTATAGGATTCGATAAAATCATCTGCCACGTCTTTATTAAACCGCATAAAGTTTACGTTCATCATCATCCAATCGTCGAACAAAGGATCGGAGTTAAGCCTCTCTACCCTTCCGTTCTCGTCAAGCTTGTAGTCAGTGTCCTTTACACCGTACGTAAAGAGATCATACAACTCTTGATTTTTTTGCAGCAGGTTGAAAAACATGACGTATCGTTCAGGATCCTTCGCGTTTGCAGACACATAGTAAGCGGTACTGTAAGTACCACGGCTGATCAGCGGTCGATCTCCCTTATTTAAGAAATAATTGGTCAACTTAGCTGTAGACACTGCTTTGGCCATGCTTTGAAAATTCTCAATTGGCATTAGCGCGTTTCCAGCTTTCCACATTGCTTTGCCCGCCTGCCAATCAGCCATCAATTGATTCGGATTAGTTGGTGCATATTTAGGAATTATGCCCTTCTCATACCACTTACGCATAATTTCACTATAAGCTTTAAACTCAGGTGACTCATACCAACTCCAGAGCTTATCATCATTCGCAGATGCATCTGACACAACCCGAGAATCTAACCACATAAGGTTTTTATCCGAATACGTATAACTTAGTGCGTATTGCAACCCAGTCTCCGCAAACCCAATCATCTCTGGGTGTTTCGCTATTACCAATTCGTAAAACTTCTCGAGGTCTTCTAATGAAGAAATCCCCTTCATACCGACTTCATCCATCAAGTCTTGCCTTACGAGTACCGAATAAAACTCACCAGCGTTTGGTTTATTCCCGACTGGTATCGCATACTGCTTGCCGCTTAATTGAAATGCTTCAAACGATAAAGATTCCACATTATTTTTCAGGTCGGGTACGCCTTGTTCAACATATGGTGTCAAGTCTGCATAGTACCCTTTAGCAACCTTCTTACCTAACTGATCGATATCTGTATATGAAGCAAAGTCTTCGCCGGATGCAAGCATCAGATCTGTTTTTCCGGCACCATACTCAGACCAAGGTAAATATTCAAGTTCTAATTCAGCATTAAGTTCTTTTTTGACGAGAGCTTTGATTTCATTCTTAACAAACTCACTCATTCTACCTGACTCATCGCCGTAGTAAACGATTTTCAATTCAGCAGATTCCTTCGGTGCTCCCAGTGCGATTTCGGACTCTCCAGGCGTAGATTCATTAGCACTATTCGAGCTATTGCAAGCTGCTAGAACTACGATCATGGCAACAGTTAAACAAATAACAACCCATTTTTTTACCATATTTTTAGTCTCCCCTTAAAAAATTTATTTTAAAGCAAATCGTCCTTTTTTGCACCCTTGGCCTTCGGGTTAAGTAAAGACGATCATGCATTAAACCTGCTCTTCCAAACGATAAATCAACCTTTTACCGATCCAATTAAAATGCCTTTCACAAAATATTTTTGTAAGAAAGGGAAAAGCAAAATGATTGGACCTATTGTTAAACACGTCATCGCCATCTTAGCAGTCTCTAGTGGCGGCACAACGTTGGCATTGGCTAAAATGCTTTTATTTGTACTTGTTGCCAAATAGGAGATATTGGATAACATGTTATACATCATGTACTGAAGCGTGTACATATCTTTATCGCTTACTAACATGAGTGGCAGAAAAAAATCATTCCAGTACTGTACTGCATAAAATAAACAGATCGTCACGAGGCTCACCTTCGAGAGTGGTAGCATAATCGTAATAAAAATCTTGAAATAACCAGCGCCATCAATTTGGGCAGATTCCGTAATTTCAATCGGAATCGACTTGAAGTAATTGCGTTGTAAGTACATAAAAAACACATTCATAAGATAGGGTAGAAATAGCCCCGCAAGCGTATCGTTAAGATGGTAGTACTTGGTGGAAAGGATATACCAGGGCAGCATTCCTCCACTGAAGAGGATCGTAAAGTACGAAAAAAACGCTAATCGATCACCATTTTTGAAACCTCTCACTGAAATTGCATAAGCGTACGCCGTGGTGACCGCAACAGAAGTTATCGTACCCACCGCTGTAACGAATACGGTAACCCCATACGCTTTGACAATCATGGTTAGCTTATCGGATAGAATAAACCGGTACGTATCAAGGGTTACATCCTGGGGCCATAACGAGAATCCATTCAATGCGATTGCCGTCTCACTCGAGAACGAAGCAGATACAGCTAAAATAATTGGCAGCAAGCATATAATAGCGAGCGCTATCAATAAAATATTCATTAATCTAAGTACGACCTTATCCAATAATGTTTCACTCATCCTGTAATCCTCCTAAAACAGTTTGCTGTCTCTGTCATACCATCCCGCGAGTTTGTTGGCCCCAATGATCAGTAGCAGTCCTACTACGGATTGATATAAGGAGATCGCTGAAGCAAAGGCGAATTCACCCGTTTTGACGGCAGATCGATAGACGAACACATCAATAATATCCGTAACCGGTAGCAATAATGGATTTAGATAGGTTAGCCCCATGATCATACTAAGATCGCCTTTAAGCATGTTACCCACTGATAATAAGAACAACATGATAATGGTCGGACCCAGCAGCGGAATCGTGATCTTGAATATTTGTTGAACCCGACTTGCACCGTCGATCTTTGCCGCTTCATAAACTGAGTTATCAAACCCCGTTATAACTGCCAAATATATAATGGAGGAATACCCCATTCCTTTCCACACGTTGGCGATGACCAATATCGGTATCCATAAATAGGCATTTGAATACCAATCAATTGGTTGAAGACCGACATAATCCAGTACGCGGTTAATTACACCATTCTTAAAATCAAGCATCGCGAATAAGACGGATCCAATAACAATCCATGAAATGAAGAAAGGTAAAAAGATGGCACTTTGGGTTAGTTTCACGACTAACTTGCTTCGAATTTCATTTAACATAATCGCAATCGCAATGGCAGCAATCGTCGTAAACACAAAGAACAGGATATTCAGCATCACAGTATTGCTTGTGGACCTGATCGCAAGATCTATGCTGGAATAAAAAAACTTAAAGTTATCGAACCCTGCCCAAGGGCTTCCGAAAATACCATCCTTAAAGTTGTAATTCTTAAAGACCAAGACAAGTCCTGACATAGGTAAATAAGAGAACAATAAAAGATAGACGACACCGGGCAGGGCCAATAAGTACAGGGGGCCATGTCGTATTAATTCACGTTTCAATCTTTGGCCAATTGTCAGTTTAATCGGTAGAAGAGTTCTCCCGACCGTTTCATTCATGTAGTTTCCTCCTTTGATGTACGACGGAACATTCATCGATGTAGCCTACTAAGTAAGCGCTATCAAGTATTGCCCTGATCAATATACAGGGAAAATTCGCTCGAGATAAACCATAATTATTTAATATCGTATTAAAAACATAGCATTCAACACATCATCAATATAAGATAGTTATAAATTCGACAAAGATCCAAGACTCTTCGCCCGTAACCTGTGCATAAAAGCAGGTATTAGTATTTTCAGCACCTTCCCATATTGATTAATAATGTTATTGGACCAAAATGCATTGCATTTTGGTGGTTCGATCCTGTAAACAAAACTGTGAGGATTCATTCAGTGCACATCCCTTTGCAAGCTACGATGAAAGTACCAGGATGGCAAACCCTTGTACGACACTTTGGAAAGATACTTTGGCCTTACGCTCGCTAATGAGCTGCTGCGTGTCGGGCAGTAGCTCACTCTTATCCCCATAAACGACTAATGGCTTCCCCTTTATTTAAGGTGGAAGCCATTAGAATTAATTTTATCTTGCTTTAAACAATAGCATCTAAGATCACTTTCATGTCTTAAAAATTGCCTTCCAAAATCTAAAAAAAGAAAACAAACGGCACTTACTTTAAGCCCTATAAATACTTATTGTTTTCTTTAAGCTTGAATTTAATAAAGCTCAAAACCTCACTTTGTATTTCTTCTGATTGCATACTTAGTAGTGATTCTATTTCTGAATATATATTAGTATTAGTTTTAGAATTGCTACTTTCATGAATCAACCAATTTAAATCCAGTTTGAATATCTCAGCTATTGAAATGAGAGTATCAGTCGAAGGAAAAGTTTTCCCTATTTCTAATTCGCTTAACCTACCTTGGGAGATCCCGACACGTGAGGAGAATTGTTGCTGATTCATATCTTGCATTTTACGTATGGATTTAAGTCTTTCTCCAATAGAATCCACAAAGTATCCTCCTGAATACAAAAAAAGTCCCGTGAAATATTTTCAACGGGACTTTTTTTTTGCAGAAGGTCATTTTTAATTGGTTTCCATCTTTATTGTTAAGTTTCCATCTAATCTAACTGAACAACAACTTTAACATGTCAGGTGAAATAAAACTATGGAACCAATTATGTTGATTTTATGCGGTTTGTAACGTCACGTGATAAGCATGGAAAAATAAAAGTCTGGAACCTCCACAAATTACAATTAAATAAAAGTTGGAAACCAAACTCCCTAGTTACATAAGCTCCTAACAAGGTTACACTTTATTAAAAGCTACCATAAACTTCGCTTGTGCACGCCCAACCGCAACAGCTGTTTGGGTAAGAATATAATCAATCTGAATTACTTCAGGTTCTTGCTCGCTTAAGCTCTTCCTTTTTTGAGCAAGTTACTTTGTTCTTGAAAATGCATTGCCCATTAGCGCAATCACATAAGTTTTTAATTCAGGGTCGTTTTGAATGTTTTTCAACTTTCCCCCTATCTCCTCCGACGATAAGCTCCCAGGGTTATGAATCCTTCTACTTGTCATGACTTTATAGCTGTTAGGAGTCCAATCACCATTCCAGTTGTCGATATTGTAAGTTACAAAATGGTTATGTGAAAAAAACTGGTTTTATAGCAGGACCATTTATTCGTTCAATGCAATCAGCTGAATTAAATTCAATACACCACGGAGCTAAACACTGTCCAAGTATTAGAGCTCCCTTTTCTATGAGTATTGATTTTATAAAAGTTGTAGGGACATCCATCGCAGGGCGTTCTTGTTTGGGCGCTAAACTATTCGAAGCTTATCCATTAAGATTCGCCGCTCTCAAGCTTACACACCAATCGCTCAAACTCGTTTTCTATATTCCTTGGCTCGCATGATTGCCTCAGCCCGGTTATTTACCCCTAACTTGCGATAAATATTCTTCAAATGGAACTTTACCGTATCTTGAGTAACATTCAATTGATCGGCAATCTCCTTATAGATGAATCCCTCCGCAAGCAATTCAAACACCTTCTCTTCCTTCTCGGTCAGAGCCTCGTTAGACAAAGAATTAGGAGACGAATTGCTGCTCACAGCGTCGAGAAGCAGACGGATATAGTTCGAGGGCAACAATGTCAATGCTGTCTTTTGCTGCTGATTCAGAAGCTCGGCCAGCATTTCGACCATCTGAGGGCCTTCATCAAGGTAGCTACGGATGTAGCCGAGCGGTTCCGAGAGCCTCAAGGCAATAGCCAACGGCGCAAGGGCTGCTTGGGGCTCCTCGGATTGCCGAAGCACCATGCTATGCAAGATCTTCAGCCTGATCCGTTCTCGCTGACGATTTTCCTTGTCCGCAAGGCGCTCCAGCTTCTCGAACAATTCCAGCGCATCCTCGATCCGTCCATTCGCCGCAAGCACCCTGACCATTACTAGATACTCTTCGAAATACCGGGCCGAAACCTCGTCCGAATGCGACAATCCACTCTGTTCGAGCCAATCGTATGCCTTCTGACGCTGCCCTTGAAGCAGATACAGCCTGGCTTGTTCCGCCTTAATTCTTTTCCAAATAACGGGTTGATCCGGAGAGTCGACGCTCGAACCGAGATGGTTAAGCCATTCGATTGCTTCCTCCTCTCTTCCGAAAGCCTGCTTGAGCCTTGATGACACCAGGCCCAGATGAATCCAAGTCCATACGTTGGCACGAAGATCTTTTCGGCTGAGCGCTTGTCCAATGTACGACTCCACCTCGTCCAACCGATTCCACTCGTGCATAAGCGAACTATAGGATAGATACGCGTAGCCGACAAAGGGATAGTTCGGCTTCTTCCCCCACATCGTTATCAGCTTAAGCTGGAATTGTTCCATCTCGTGCAGATCGACGGTCAGCGAGAGCGGATCCCCGAATCCCTCGTGACCTAGATACCGTTTGGTCGAGGCTTTCTGGAGGCTGCTCCCTTCTGGCAAATAATGCTCCAACAGCTCAAAATAATGGAGGGCTCGCGGCATATTCTGCTGCATTCGGAAGAAGAGTGCATTTAAGTAATAGAGATTGCCCATCAGTTGCTTCCATTCCGGCTCAGGGATGGACGCCTTCATGGCTTCGAACCGTCTCTCCGCTTGCTCGGCCTTACGCAGTCCTTGCTCCCAATCCCGATCCATCAGGAACTGCGAGATGCGGTACAGCTGGAACATCGGCTTGTGTTCAAAGCTGCTCTCCGGCAAGGCATTAATCCATCTTCGAACCACGTGGCTCCTCGATTGCAAGAGTTGAGGCATGATACAGTCGATAATCCGAACGGCATCCTCTGCCTGTTCCGTCCTAATATAATGCTCCACCGCTTCTTCATAGAGCCCCTCGTTCTCATGCCATGCCGCAGCCCGATAGTGGGAAAGTCTCCACAGTTCCGGGTAGTCCCTAGCGCACAGCTGCTGCAAGAACTCGGATAACAGATGATGATAGCGGAACCATTCGCGCTGCTCATCCAGCGGAATGATGAACAAATTTAGCTGCTCCAACCGCTCCAGTTGGACCTGGCTGTCGGCTTGTCCCGTCATTGCCGCGCACAGCTCCCCGTTCATGCGGCTCAGAACCGAGGTAGCCAGCAGGAATTCCTGCAAGGATTCCGACAGATGCCCGAACACTTCTTCCAATAGATAATCGGAGATTTGGCGTTGCCGGCCGCTGAACTGGCGAATCGTATCGGCGATATTGCCGCTTCGTTTGAGCGTGATAGCCGCAAGCTGAAGTCCGCTTACCCAACCTTCCGTCTGCTCAAACAACGTAGAGATTTGCCTTATCGATAGCGATAAGTTCGTCATCTCTCGGAAGAAAACAACTCCCTCCTCCAACTCGAATCGCATGTCTTCTATTCGAATAACGTTGATCTCGCCCTTGGCAAGAAGTCTGGCCGTGGGAAAAGACAGCTCGGTGCGGCTTGCGATATAGAGATGGAAGTACGGAGGCAGATGCTCAAGCATATATCGGATCGACTCGTTAACGAACGCATTCTCGATGACGTGATAGTCGTCCAGAATGAGTACAAAATCGCCGCTAATCGAGCTTAGCTCGTTCAGAAACGCCGATACGGCGAAATCGATAGAAGCCGCAGACTCTTGCTCAAGCAGGAATTCGATCGATTCCCCGAACAGCGGCAGTCTTTCTCGTATGGAAGCTAAGACGCAGCTCCAGAATGCGCCCCAATCGTTATCGTATTTATCCAGGGAGACCCAGGCAACCGAAGCTCGGCATTGCCTAGCCCATTCGCTTAAAGCTGTCGTTTTGCCGTAGCCCGCTTGGGCCGATAGCAAAGTCAGCTTGGTCTCCATGCCTTCCTCAAGCTTGCGCGTCAGTTGCGGCCTAGTCACCAAAGATCTGCGCGCTGGGGGAATGAGATATTTGGTACTGCGAGTCATATTCAAAGCCTCCGAACGCCTAAATTAAAAATTCCATATAATCGATTATATTCGATTTAATTGGACAATTCCCTTTGGCAATTTTGTGACAATTGCAAAACCCCTGTGCTATAGGGCACAGGGGTCTCTCGTCAATCCGGTTTATTCTTTTGTTTTCTGCTTCTCTAGCATTCGCAGGAGAACCGTCACCGCTTCCGCTCGGCTTGCTTTGGCTTCGGAATCGAACCGATTGTCTCCCGTTCCTTGCATCAGACCGGTCTCCCTGAGAGCGGCAACTGCTCCCTTCGCCCACGACGGAATCTCGCTGTTATCCGCGAAGCCGGTCGCGGCATTCGCTTCGATTGTCATATCTAGCGCCTTAGCGATCATCGCCGCCATCTCGACTCGCGTAATCTCAGCGTTCGGAAGGAAGGTACCATCGTCATAACCGGTGATGATGCCAGCTTGTTTAGCCTCCGCCACGGCATTCTTAGCCCATGCAGGAATTTGTGATGCATCCTCGAAGGCCAATTCCTCCGTTGCTCCTGCAGGCTTAATTGCATTCATTAGCATCACGGCGAATTGAGCTCGCGTAACCGTGAGATTCGGCTTGAACGTTCCGTCCGGATAACCAGCCGTGATCCCTTGGCTAGCTCCTTGGCGAATCGCTTCCTCCGCCCAGTGACCGGCGATGTCGCCGAATTCGATTACCGGCTTCGCCGTATCTCCTACAGCTAACACGGCGAATTTCGTGAAGTGATTGACCTCTGCGATAATGAAGCCGCCGCTTACTACGCCGCCAACCTCCACCCATTCTTTCTTCTCTTCATCATAATAGAAGATGGAAGCACGCTCGCCGTCGCCTAGCTTCGTCGGATCGAAGGCCAGCTTCAACGTAATGTTTTTCTTGAAGGTACCTGGGACATTCTTCAACACTTCGAAGACTTCGCTTACCAGCACTTCGTTATTCTTCAACAATTCATCCGTGTCCAACAAGGTCTCGACTGTCACTCGCAAACTCGCGTCCGTCGCGTCGGCTGGGATCTCGATGGTGATCTCGTCATCGCTCAAGCTAACTGTTCCAGGTCGACCAACAGGAAGCGTCAACTCTCCATTGTCGGAGATGACTGGGCTGTTATCCGGAACGCTTACGCCTCCACCACTGACGCCTCCGCTTGGAACTTTCGTCCACTTCGCATACAAAGTCGTATTCGCGCTTACCGTATCCGTCATGAAGTTCCAGACCGAAGAGTAGCCGTCATTCTTATACCAGCCCGAGAACGTGTAACCCGCTCTCGTCGGGTCCGTCGG